>SBGQ01000173.1 GCA_006226965.1 bacterium
TACAAAAAGAAAATCTGGACATTTGATTTGTCCGCTCATTTATTTATGACAGGACTAGGTGCAGAAGTATTTGACACTGACTCCTACACAGCTGAATACAATAGATTGATCACTGCAGGAGACTTCACAGCAGCAGCTGATCTAGATCAATTCGACTATAAATACAATTCAATGTTAGGTACAGAGATCGACTTTTCACTTGCTACTAAGATTAATCCTAGTGTAACACTGAAGGGAGGATTCTCTTACATGATGGCCTCAGAAACATTGTATAACCTTAAAGGAGTAAACTATTACAACATCGGTTCAGATGGAACTATGAGTCAAAGAGACTTGCCATCCAACACTTGGGGTTATGTAATGATTATTTTCAAGCCAGATTTCCTTAAGAAAAGTGAGGAATAAGTGAAATCTAAAAGTAAAAAGCCGGGGTCTGAGACCTCGGCTTTTTTTATAACCAAACTTCAATCACGTTTCTTTCGGCGTTTATATTCTTCATTTAGCAACTCGTATTCCCTTCCACTCTGATCATTCATCGCTGTATTTTCATCGGCCCTACGAATTAAATAAGGAATTGCTTTAGTTAACTCTCCATACGGAATATACTTAGATGAATTATAATGGAATTCAGCTAAGTTATATGTAAGGTTATCACTCATTCCGTACAATTGTGAAAAGAATACACATGAGTAGTGATTGTGAATATTAAGATCTTGAATCAATCTTACCCCTAGTTCGATACTACATTTATTATGCGTTGCTAAACAAGTGTAAACAAATTGATTGTTTTTCAAACATAAATGAACTGCATGGTCATAAGCTTCATCGGTCTCGAACTTTTCATTATAAACAGGAGAAGGACGATTCTGAATTTTCGCAAGTTCACGTTCTTGCTCAAGATAGGCTCCTCTCACCAATTTAACCCCAAGCTTGATGTTTTCCGATTCAAATTCTTCTATTAATTCTTGAAGGTATTCTATTCGGTCTTTCATATAAAGTTGAAGCGTGTTAAAAACAACCACATCTTTTTTGTTAAATTGCTTCATGAGAGACTTGACAATGCTATCAAAATAACCTTGAGTCAAAAACTCTTCAGCATCAAAATAGACATAAACTCCTTTTGCCTTGGCGCGTTCACAGATTTTTGTCATTTTGTCAACTAACCCTATAATTTCGACCTTTTCACAAATTTCCTCTAATGAGAGGTTCTCTTCTCCATAGGATTTCAATTTTTCACAATCCGTTAAACTCGAAGGTTTAACACCTATAAATTGACCCGGTGCCGCTTGGTCGCATAATTCAATATTTATCAGGATTTTATCTAAATTTTGACTAAAACATTCTTCTGAGTTTTCTCCCTCCGCTACGTAATCAAGAACGGAATTCACACCACTCAAGTGCATTTCAGCCATTTTTTGCAAAACCACATCCCCTGATTCTCCTGCGCAGAACACGTTATATACCGTCTTACGAATTAGAAACTTTAAGGGTAGATTATATTCAACAACATTTTTAGCAATCTTCGTCAACATCTTGGTAAGAATCGGTCTTCTTATTAAACCAAAAACGAATCGATTTCTTCTCAATTCTTTATCTGAAAGATGACAAAATGCTGTTTTTGTATTATTCAAGTCCACTTTCTTCTGCTATTTTGTTATTATAGGGTAATCGTTCAAACTTCGCAGTGAAATGCCGTAAGAATTTCGGTTCCTCGATTATTCTCAATCCGATCGTTTCTTTTCGTCTTCTAAGAATCTCTTCAAATGTTTCAATTACATATTCAATATGGCTTTGGGTATAAACTCTTCTTGGTATTGCCAGCCTGACCAATTCGTAAGGAGCGGGTATTAATTTGTGGTCATCTTCGTATTTCCCGAACATAACAGAACCTATCTCAACAGTCCTTATACCTCCTAATTTATATAATTCACAAACTAACACTTGACCAGGATATTCAAAAACCGGGATGTGAGAATACAGTTTTTTTGCATCAATATACACAGCATGACCACCAACGGGTAACATAATGGGTACTCCAAGCTCATGCAACTTACGACCGAGGTACTCTGTACTCTTGATTCGATAATCGAGATATGCAGGTTCAAAAACTTCTTTCAAACCAATTGCGAGAGCTTCCATATCTCTACCAGACAAGCCACCATATGTCGTGAAACCTTCTGTGATTATTAACAAATTAGTACATTCTTGAGCCAATTTCATATTGCGTAAGGCCAGAAAACCGCCCATGTTGACCAATGCATCTTTTTTCGAACTCATAATTGCCGCATCGGAAAGCTCAAATATCTTTTTGGCAATTTCCTCATAAGCGTAATCATTATATTCTTTTTCTCTGTGTTTTATGAAATATGAATTTTCCGCAACTCTGCAACAATCCAGGATTAAAGGGATATTGTAAGAATCACAAATTTTTCGAACCTGCTTAAGATTTTCCATGCTTACAGGCTGACCACCACCACTATTGTTTGTGACAGTCATGATGATTCCAGCAATATTATCAACTCCCTTCTCATCTATTGTTTTAGACAGCTGATCAAGGTCAATATTACCTTTAAATGGATAATCTGAACTCATGTCTTTCGCAAATGGAGTTGGCAAGTCAATAGCTTCAGCTTCTCGAAATTCAATATTAGCACGTGTAGTATCAAAATGGGTATTGCTGACAAACACCTTACCAGGGCCACCTATTGTGCTATACAGTATTCTCTCTGCGGCTCTCCCTTGATGAGTTGGAAGAATATAATCCATCCCAGTTAGGTTTCGAACAGCCTTTTCCATCCTTTTCCATGATCTTGACCCGGCGTAAGACTCGTCTCCAATTTGCATACCTCCCCATTGTTCTGCACTCATTGCTGAAGTTCCACTATCGGTCAAAAAATCGATAATAACATCGTCAGAATTCAATAAAAACGGATTATAATGAGCCTCTCGAAGCAAACGACATCGTTCTTCTTCTGAATTCATTTTTATCGGTTCAACAGTCTTTATTCTAAATGGCTCTATTATTGTTTTATGTCTCATAATTAGAGCTTTTTAAACTTTGCTTGAAAAAAACGCAAATAGGTTGGTTCGTACGTCATTTCCATACCTTTAATCTCAGTTCGACGATTAAAAACACTAATCACAGATTCTGCAACTACGTCCATATGAGCTTGTGTATAAACACGCCTAGGAATAGTTAATCTTACCAATTCAAGTTCTGGGTAATTGTGGTCGCCTGTTTCTTTATTCCTTCCAGCCGAAACGATACCTCTCTCCATCGCGCGCACCCCTGAATCTAGGTATAATTCAGCCGCAAGAGTTTGTGCTGGGAATTTATCTTGAGCTATATGGGGTAAAAATTTCTTAGCATCGATAAATATTCCATGAGTCCCTATAGGTTTTACGATGGGTATTCCTGCATTTAATAGTTTTTCACCCAAATATTCTACCTGACCAACCCTTGCGCGGATATGATTATCTTGCACTGATTCAGTAATTCCAATAGCTAAGGCTTCCATATCTCTACCCGCCATACCACCATATGTATGAAGTCCCTCGTATACAACTACTAAATTTCTTGCTTCTTCAAAATCTTCATAATCATTTAACGCTAAAAAGCCACCGATACTCACCAAAGCATCTTTCTTTGAGCTCATTGTTGCACCATCAGTTAAACTACAGATCTCAAAAACAATTTCAGCAACAGATTTATGTTCAAATCCCTCCTCATATTGTTGAATTCGATACGCGTTTTCCGCTACGCGAGTCATATCATGTATAATTTTAATTCCATATTTGTTAGTCAACGCTCTAAGTGCCTTTAGATTTCCTAAAGAAATCGGTTGACCTCCTGCCATATTAACTGTGGTAGCCATTGAAATATATGGTATCCTGTTAGCTCCCTTTTCTATGATAAGTTGCTCTAGTTTTTCCAAATCAAAATTTCCTTTGAACTTAAATTCACTTTCAGCATCGTGTGCCTCTGGAGTAATCACATCAACAAAGGTTCCACCTGCCAATTCTTGATGAAGTCTTGTTGTGGTGAAATACATATTACCTGGAACATAATCACCGTCTTTGATTAAGATTTGTGAAATGAGATGCTCGGCTCCTCTTCCTTGATGTGTTGGTACTACATACTTGTAGCCATAGTACTTTTGAATTGTTTCTTCGAGGTGAAAGAAATTCTCACTACCAGCATAAGCCTCATCACCTAACATCAATCCAGCCCATTGCCTGTCACTCATTGCAGAAGTACCGCTATCCGTTAATAAATCAATATATACGTCTTTTGATTTTAATAAAAATGTATTATAACCTGCGTCTTCAATAAATTTTTTTCTTTCATCGTAATTGGTCATATAAAGTGGTTCGACCATTTTTATTTTATATGGTTCTGCCCATGATTTTTTCATAGTTACTTATTTATTGGATAATTAATGATTTGTTATAGTTTGTAATTAACTCCAGAAGTTCAATTTGCATTGAAATTCCTTGATCGTCGTTATACCATTTTTGGATTTGCTCTTTAATTTTAGTTGGGTTTTTTTCTAATTGCTTTAAGTCGTTCACCATTTCTTGGCAAGCTTGTGGTCGCGGGCCCCATTGAAATAAATCATTACCTAGCGTGTCCTGAACGACTAATTTTGGAATAGCCTTCGTTCCATTTGTAAGATAATTTTCAATCTGACTATCAATTGAGTCACGCAGTTGAACTTGCAGATTGATTAGTGGAGTAACATTTGCCATTTTATTTAGGAAAGGACTAATATTAGCAGCATCCATACACCACGGTTCTGTAATTAAAATCCAAATCTGCTCTTCATTAATTGAACGAATTAATTGAATTAAATCGAGCTGCAAAACACCTTGTTTATGCCATCTATGCATTCTTGACTTATTCAGTCGAACAAAGTCTACGAACTCAACATTATTATATGGTGCTTCATTGAATTCTCCCGATAATATTTCGCTAAACAACTGTTCGTATTCAATCCATTCCATTCACTCTCATTTTCAACAAAATTGTACATTCGCACTTGTTTTTTTTGTGATTTATATCATACTTTTTGATGATTCATGCACACATGGCAGATTTTTTTTTGACCTAATTTTGTAATGACTAAGAAATAGATTGCGATGAACTATACAGAACTGATTTTTATTTGCTTACTGCCAGTTATAGCTTTTTTCTATGCTTCTGTTGGACACGGTGGTGCAAGTGGATACTTGGCGCTTATGGCCTTGTTTTCATTTCCAGTAGAAGTCATGAAGCCAACTGGATTATTATTAAATCTATTCGTCGCAGGCGTTTCTTTTATCAACTATTATCATAAAGGATACTTCAATACGAAGCTATTCCTATACTTTGCTCTTGGATCCATCCCCCTCTCTTTTTTAGGAGGCATGTTTAATATTGATACCAAAATATACAAAGTGATTCTTGGTATATTCCTTCTTTTTGCCATTCTTAAAATGCTGAATATCTTCAAAAATGAAAATACCTCAATAAGGTCAGTAAATGCATTTTCTGCGATAAGTATTGGTGCCTTTATCGGTTTCTTTTCAGGACTGATTGGTATAGGCGGTGGGATAATTTTAAGCCCAGTAATATTGCTGTTGCGCTGGGGCGATATGAAAGAAGCAGCGGCTGTTTCTGCTTTATTTATCTGGGTTAATTCTGCATCAGGAATGATAGGTCAATTGACAAATGGCATCAAACTCGACCCTCATTCATGGACCTATGTGCTTATCGCAGTTATAGGTGGATTTGGAGGAGCTTATGTCGGAAGTTCATTAATGAAGAGTCAAACACTACGATTCGTTTTAGCATTCGTACTTTTGCTTGCCAGCATAAAACTAATACTTGTTTAAAATGAAACTCTCTGCAATTGAACTTAA
>SBGQ01000123.1 GCA_006226965.1 bacterium
TATTTATTTGAGATTGAGTACTATCAGATCCATTAATTAAATTTAATTGATATAAGCCCGGAATTGATATTAACATTTGGTTAAATGCCAAATTCTCATCGCTATTATTTCCTATAGTCAAACTCGTTACCGATTCTTCATACACTGTATATGCATTTGTTCCGGCTGTTTTACCAACCATTTGCCATGTTAACAGAATGGATAAAGGCTCATTATTAGTAATCGGAATTGTTGTCGGAGTTCCACCACAATTACCTATTTCCGATCCCCAAATACCGTTATAGTTAACTTGTAGCCCAACTAACACATTATTACTGTCATAAAAACAAGCTATTTCTGTAATTGTGTTCTCTGTATTTGTATCATTTGTTGTAGAATAACTAGCGATTGAACCGGAATCAATGCTTACTTCTGCATTGCCATATTGTGATTCTTGCGTAAGTGCAGAATAATACTGTGTAATTGCAGTAAATGGACCGATTATTAATGTATTCAGAGAATCGAGAGGTGGTTTAATCACTTTCGCGTTGGAATCTACAGACGCCGAATAGAAAGATTCGATATAATAATAAGGCAACAATTGATTAATCAACCCAGACTGCCATTGCGAAATCAAATATGAACACACATCATCTTTGTATGAATTAAATAAACCAGGCTCATCACTTGAACGCCAAGATGTAAACGTGAATTTCGCATAATTAGGGGTAATTTTATTATACAACTCAGCTGTAATATCGTAGCCCATACTTAATAAAGAAAAACTCGTATATGGCCAATAGTAGTTTTGGTTACTTCTCCAGTTAACCAGTTTTGGATAATTGGTAATAAAATAGTTCTTATACGCATCTACCGCCGTATTTAACTCATCTTCCCAAAGTGCATTATCAGAATCTGAACCATAAATTACTGAACCAAATAAATATTGTTCTTTTAATACGGCTAAGTGCAAAGGTATAAACAGGCTTGCGACTGGTATTAGCTGAATATCAAGTGCATTATCAGAAACATCAATAAACATTTGCTGAATGGTTAGTCCATTGCCAATTAAAACACTCATCAAACCTTGCTTATCATCATTGCTTGCTTTGGAATATAAACTCATAGTTTCAGCATAGCCTTTTATCTCTTCCTTTAGTTCAGCAATAAGCTCATTAAGTATTGCCGTATCTACATAAATAGTAAGTGCTTCGAACAATTCTTCATATTCTTGATTATAGCTGTTATCATCGTCAGACCATATTAATGGTAACAACTCCGATATTAATTCACCAACAACGGGAACTTCACTTACTCCAACTTCAATAAGCTTTTCAATTAAACTTTGTGCATCAATACTCATTGCCATCACTTATTAATTATTTGTTGTTTGTAGATTGACAGCAATACATTTGTAAATAACACTGATACATGTTGACTGTTAACGAAGATCCTACCAGGCACTAACTTTTGATGTAAAACAGCTCAGGCATTTTCTTTTGTTCTCAACACTATTATGACATGAACTTTCAATAAAGAGATAATTGCAGAGTTTTTTCATACAAATGGCTAATAATCAGACAGATAAGAGTGTTATTTATTCGGTACTACTGTATTAATAAAGTGTAATATCCAATCATCCAAAAGCTCAAAATCAGAAAACAGAATTACACTTGCTTGTATAATATACTCTACGGCACAGGTTCAACACTTGGAAAATCGTATCAAAAACAGGTAATATTGTATCAAATTTCACTTTTTTCACTATCTATCATCGTTACAACAATTTAATATCAAAGTATATTTCTGGCGTTGAATTTGTTTTATCTAAGTTTTACTTTCAGCCAAATCATCTTTTTCTATTACTCATTTAAATGAATGTTTTTTTAGTTGGGCTTTTGCTCTGGTTACATGCTTTTAATCCCGATGATGCACAAACGACTTTAAGCGTTCAGGCTGTAATTCAGACGTACAGCCTTAATCAAGGCTTGCCTGTAATCTCTATGACAGATTTAGTAATAGGTGCTGACGGTGATTTATACGTGGGTTCGTCAGGCGGTGTAAGTCGTTTTAACGGTTCTGAGTTTGAACTCATTTCAACAGAACGGTACCCGAACTTACATTCAAACCGAATCCTTTACCTTTTTGCTACACCCGACAGCTCAATCTGGATACAAGATGAACAATACTATTTCAGCAGATACAAACACGGAAAACTGGAAACGTTTGATTCACTATTCACCACTTCCCGTTCTCTTTCAAAATGGGGAATATCGGTAAGCAACACAGGAAGCGTATGGATTTCGGACGGTACTCATTTCTACTCACGTAAAAATGATTCCTTTGTTAAATCTAAACTTGAACTTACATCTCCTTATTATGTAATGCAGTCTATTAATGACACAACTGTACTTTTTATTTCTGATGATGGGCTACTTAAATATTCAGGAAACTCTATTCAAAAACTATTACCGCTATCAGAATTACCTTTCTCTTACCAACACAAAGCCAACGTTTTTAATGGCACTAAAGTGCAGTTTATTTCCAATAGATGGGTATTAATTTATAATGGCAAAAAACTATTGATTTATGATTTAAAAAACGGTTCGAAAAACACCATCAAATTACCTGAAAAAATATATCAGACTCCGGCAAATATATTACCTGTTGATAGCAGGTATTGGATTATTCAATCATTACAAGGTCAATTTTATTATAATCTGAATACGCATGAATTCACTCTAATTAAAGAAACCAGTGAAGATGATATCTGGACATTAACCTACCCTACATCTTGGCATAATAAACGATTAATTATTTCCGAAAACAGAGTCCTTTTTGACAATCAGACTATTTTTAAAACAACCGGAGTCGAACGAATCGTTCAGGCTGTTATTGATGACAATGCCTCTCTTTGGCTGAATGTAACCGGCAAAGGTCTAATTCAAATTCAAATAAACCCATTCAAAATCTACAGCACTGATAATTATTTAAAAAGTAACAACACGTATTCCATTATTGAATCTTCCGACCACGCTATTTGGTTTGGGAGTTTTGAGTACGGCATTCATCGCCTCAAAGGAAATCAGGTTCAAACATGGAGTAAAGGAAGTGGATTACTAGATAATGACAACCTCACTTGGGCTATTTATGAACAAAAAAACGGTAAAATTATCGTTTCGATGTGGGACTCCGGTTTATTTGAGTTCAATAACAATACACTTTTGCCAATCCTATTTAAAGAACGCTCGTTTACTCAGGTCGAAGCTTTTTACGAAGATTTTAATCATACACTATGGATTGGAGCCAGAACTGGTTTATACACATTAAATGCCGATAGAACTTCCTTAGACACCATGTCTAGTGCTAACAGAACACCGCTCTCAAATGTAAGAGTATTTAGAGAAGCGCCTAACGGACAATTATGGATGGGAACAAACGGATTTGGAATTCTTACTTATTCAAATCACGAAATAATACCGATTTCCTTACCGGATTTACCTAAATCCCCGCAGGTCAGAGATTTATTTTTTAGTTCTGATGACACTTTATGGGTAGCTACTGAAACATTAGGACTTCTAAGACTCGTTCTGAATCAAGCATCAAAAGTGTCAGATTTTAAACAACTCACCAAAGCAGACGGATTACCCGACATTGGCATACATCGAATTTTGAAAGACCAGTTTAACTTTTTTTGGCTCAGTTCAAATAATGGCTTAGCCAGAGTAAGTAAAACAGAATTAAACCGCTATTTAGATAACCCCGCCAATTCTTTATGGATACAGGTTTTTACAGAAAGCGACGGGTTGCCTATCAGAGAATTTAACGGGGGAACACAATCAAACGGTATGATTGCATCTGACTCAACCATTTGGTTACCTACTCAAATGGGAGTTATACAATTTAATCCGGCCGATTTTATTGTAAATAATCCTTATAAAAACACTGAAATTCGACTTTCCAAGCTTGTTACAGATCAACAAACATACACATTTGCTAATAAAGCTGACATTACACTGGTACCAGAAGAGCGTAATTTCACCATTTATATAGATTTACTGCATTTATTAGATGCTCATAAAATAAAACTGGAATATCAATTACCTCAGCTATCTCCAAAATGGCAGCCTCTTTCTACAAACAGACAATTAGCTATATCTAACCTCAACCCCGGTAAACATACACTAAACATTCGAATTGCTGATGTGCCGAAAGCATTTTCACACGAGACTACATTTGCAATTTTCATCCCCTATTACGTTTATGAACAAACCTGGTTCTATGTGATGATTATATTTTTGGGGATTTCTGCTTTAACATCCTTGTTTTTTGTTACAAAAAAAGCGGCAGATTTAAGAGAAATCGAATTAAACAACAGGGTTACAGAACGTACAAAAGAACTTGAAAGCCAAACTAGTGAAAAAGAACAAGCTTTATTGGTTATTAAAAACCAATCAGAAGAACTAAAGAAACTACATCAAACCAAAACTGATTTTTTCATCAATATTACACATGAACTCAGAACTCCTTTAACCCTGATTAAAGGACCACTTAATCTGTTACTAGACACCACGCTTAATTCTGAAATTGATCAATCAAAAATGCTCAGTATGATTGAGAAAAACAGTATTAAGCTGAATGAGCTTGTCGATCAACTCCTGGATTTAATGCGTGCTGAAACGGATGAAAGCGTTTATAATACACAACCGCTTGAACTGAATCAGTTTGTAAACCACTTGGTTAGTCAATATGAATCTTCTGAACTCAAGCACGACAAACACTTGATTATAAAAACGAAACCTCACGATTATATTATCAATACCAACCAACAATCCCTTTCTTTAGCGATAAATAACCTCATATCGAATGCTTTTAAATACACAAATGCGGGCGATACCATTACAGTTGAAGTTCAAGAGCAAAATGAGTGTTATCAAATACGTATCGCTGACACTGGTATTGGAATTGCTGAATCAGATTTACCTTTTGTTTTTGATCCGTTTTACCGCTCAGCAGTAGTTGCCCAAAGACATGGTTCAGGAGTCGGGTTAAGTATCGTAAAAAAAGTCATTACTAAACTAAACGGTACGATTGATATACAATCAGAATTAGGTATAGGAACAACCCTTCTAATAAACTTTCCAAAGTTTGTTTCTCCTGATACAACTAAACCTATTCCCCAAAAAACTCAACAAGAAAATAAAATGAGCGCATCCAAAAAACCGCGCATATTAATTGTTGAAGACAATCTCGAATTACAATACTTCTTTTCAGAATTATTAAAACAAAAATACCAGCTTAATTATGCCCAAAATGGCGCCGATGCCTTAATATTCTTAAGAAAGCAACCGGTTGATTTAATTATCACTGATTACATGATGCCTGTTATGAACGGCATAACATTACTTAAAACGATTCGAGAAACAGAAGATTTTAAGCAATTACCTGTAATTATGTTAAGTGCAAAAAAAAGTACAGAAAGTATTCATCTCGGATTAAAATCAGGTGCACAAACCTACTTGACAAAACCAATTGATATTTCCATTCTGCTGGCACAAATTGAATCTATACTAGAACGAGAGCAACGTATAAAAGAAGGAACTTCTACTATCTTTAATGGCAAGGAATTCAGTAACACCCAAACCCAATTCTTAGTTGAAATTAATGAGCTTATTCTAAGACATTTAACTGAAGTAAATCTTAATACTGAAAATATCATAGAAGCTTTAAACATCAGTAAACCCACATTCTACAGACGCTGGAAAGAAGTTTCTAAAGTAGCATTTAATGATTATCTCCTGACATTTAAACTTGAAGAAGCCAAAAAATTAATCAGTGAAAAAAACTATACCTTCTCAGAAGCATCTCATATATGCGGATTCTCTGATC
>SBGQ01000108.1 GCA_006226965.1 bacterium
TGTTTTTAAAAACATTTCAAAATGTCAAGTAAGAAAAAACAAATACTTTTTGGGTTCTTAGTTGCTATTTTTAATCGAATTAACAAGTGAGAGTTCCTGTATATTTGGGCTGATTTTTTTTCAACTTATCAACCTTCCCACAATCGAAGAAATGTCCAAACAAAGTAAAATTGAAATCATGGCACCGGCAGGTGATTGGGCCAGTTTTCATGCAGCTATTCAAGGTGGCGCAGATTCCATCTATTTCGGTGTTGAACAATTAAATATGCGTGCTCGCGCAACAAATAATTTCACCTTAGATGATTTGGCAGAAATTGCATCTATAGGAAAAGAACAGGGAATTAAGACCTATTTAACGCTGAATACCATTTTATATGATCACGATTTACCGTTGATGAAAAATATCATCAACGAAGTAAAGAAAACAGGTATAACTGCCATTATTGCAGCCGATCAAGCGGCTATTTCTTACGCAGCAAAACAAGGCGTTGAGGTACATATTTCTACTCAGGCTAATATCTCGAATGTGGAAATGGTTGAGTTTTATTCTCATTTCGCTGATGTGATGGTGCTTGCGCGTGAATTAAGCGTCGGACAAATGAAACACATTGTAGACTCCATTGAAAAAGAGCAAATAACTGGTCCGTCGGGAAATCTCGTTCAGATTGAGGTTTTTGCACATGGTGCATTATGCATGGCAGTTTCAGGGAAATGTTACTTGAGTTTGCATACATACAACTCTTCTGCAAACAGAGGTGCATGCCGCCAGAATTGCAGACATGGCTATGAAGTAACTGATTTAGAAGACGGCTTACAATTGCAGATTGATAATGAGTACATCATGTCTCCGAAGGATTTATGTACGATTAACTTCATGGATGAATTGGTAAATGCCGGTGTTTCAGTTTTGAAAATTGAAGGGCGCGGACGCTCTCCAGAGTATGTAAAGAAAGTTACGCGTTGTTATAAAGAAGCTTCTGAAGCTGTTTTAGAAGGTACTTTTACTCCGGAGAAAATTGAGGCATGGATGAAGGAATTGGATTCCGTTTATAACCGCGGTTTCTGGGATGGTTATTATTTAGGTCGTAAATTGGGCGAATGGAGCCCGGTTTATGGTTCATCTGCTAATCGCCAAAAAACATTTATCGGTAAAGTACTTCATTTTTATCCCAAAGCTGAAGTGGCGCATATTCGAGTAAAAGCACGTTCACTTAAAATCGGTGATCCTATACTTATAATTGGTGATCGAACAGGTGTAGTGGAGTCAACCATCGAAAGTATTTGGGTTGATGACCAACCGGCTGAAACCGTTACCCAAGGTATGGAGTGCACATTGAAAATCACTGAGCGAGTTCGTGAAGATGATAATGTGTACATCTGGGAAAATAAAAACTAGTAATAACTATTTTTAAGCCATTTTGTGTAAGTGAAATCTGACATAAAATGGCTTCCGTTTATTTCACTATATAACTACCTAACGTCTATTTTCCATTGATTAAGATTTTATTTCAACGCCCGAAATGTATTGGTTGTAATTATTGTTCTGAAGCCGCACCGGAGCGCTGGCAGATGTCAAAACGTGACGGGAAAAGTGTATTAATTGGCGGAAAAGAAAAAAGAGGAGTTACTCAGGTTACCGTAGGTGACCATGAAACAGAGGTGAATGAACGGGCCGCTGAACTTTGTCCGGTAAAAATTATTGAAGTAGTTCGGGTAAAAGGCTGATTTTGAATCTATTTTCTATAAAAAAAGCCCGATTACAATTCTGTAACCTGGCTTTTTAATATCTAAACTTGTGCTATTAGTTTAACACTTCGTTTAAAGGAGTGTAGTCGAAACCAAAAGCTTCAGCTACGTCTTTATAAACAATCTTACCGTTAACCACGTTAACGCCAAGTGCTAATTCGCGATTTTCTTTTGCTGCTTTTTCCCAACCTTTGTTAGCTAATTCAATTGCATAAGGTAAAGTAGCATTGGTCAATCCTTGTGTTGATGTAAAAGGAACTGCTCCTGGCATGTTAGCAACACAATAATGAATTACACCGTCAACAACATAGATAGGATCGGCGTGAGTAGTAGGTTTTGTAGTCTCGAAACATCCGCCTTGGTCAACAGCAACGTCAACAATTACAGCACCGGGTTTCATCAATGAAAGCATGTCTTTGCGGATTAATTTTGGAGCTTTTGCACCAGGAATTAATACTGCACCGATTACTAAATCCATATGTGGCAAGTATTCACGAATAGCGCCTTCAGAAGAAGCAATAGTTGTTACGTTTTTAGCCATAACATCATCTAAATAACGTAAACGACCTAAGCTTAAATCCATGATCGTAACATTTGCGCCCATACCGGCAGCCATTTTAGCAGCATTAATACCAACGATACCACCACCAAGAACCAAAACATTTGCTGGCTTAACACCCGGGATACCGCCTAAAAGAACACCGCGTCCGCCTTGAGCTTTTTCAAGATATTTTGCGCCTTCCTGAACAGACATTCTACCGGCAACTTCACTCATAGGAATTAAGAGAGGTAATGAACGATCTGCTTTTTCAACTGTTTCATAAGCCACAGCTACAGATTTTGATTTCATTATTGCTTTAGTCAACTCCTCAGAAGCAGCAAAGTGGAAATAAGTAAACAATAATTGACCTTCGCGAATTTTATCGTACTCAACTGCGATAGGTTCTTTTACTTTCATAATCATTTCAGCGCGTTTCCACACTTCATCAGCAGTAGTAATAATTTCAGCGCCAACAGCTGAATACATTTCATTTGTAAAGCCACTGTTATCACCTGCATTGGTTTCGATGATTACTTTATGACCATGTTTTTTTAATTCTAAAGCGCCGGCTGGAGTTAATGCAACTCTATTTTCTTGCGGCTTAATTTCTTTTGGAACACCAATAAGCATGAACGCTATTCCTTTTATGTGTAGATAAAATTTGTTAGTTGGAACCGCTTGGGTAAGCGGGGCAAAAATAAGGAATTCTGTATTATTCGAAGTGAGAAAAGATGTAAGTCAGAAACTAAATTTGTCCTTTTCTTTTCAATTCTATAAGCTCATCAACCGAGTTCGCATTCTTATCTAACCCTTGTTTGATCTCATTAATTGATAAGTTGTATCTGCGAAGTTTGATTAAATCTGAAACAGATAAGTTTTTAATTAATTCCTTAGCATCAGCAGTATAGGTTTGAGTTACTCCATATCGTTTTAGTTCAATCATTTCTGATGCCGTAATTGATTGAAAGTAAGTTGAAAAGGAAGTTATATCAGTAGTTTGAACTCCGCGTTTACTCATATCAATAATTTGATCGGGAGTAATGCCTTTAATCTGTTTTACTGCTTCTCTAACGAAGTTGGTCTGAACACCATATTTACTCAAATCGATAATTTGATCCGGTTTAATCCCTTTTAAAATTCCCTGAATTTCTTGAACATACGTTGCACGTACACCATATTTTGAAAAATCTATTATTTCAGATGTGGTGATATTTGGGAAAGTATTTACAAAACTTTCAACTGTTGTCGGGCTTACGCCGTATTTCGAGAAATCTATAATTTCACTGGTTGTTGCATTGGGGAATGCTTTCTTGAAGTTCTCTACATAATTAGGGCTCACACCGTATTTAGCAAAATCAATAATCTTGTCAGAATTTATGTCGGGGAAAGTTTCTTTAAATTGGGAAACGGTTGATGCTCTGACGCCATATTTGGCAAAATCAATAATTTCGTCAGCACTTAATTCCGGTAACTCTTTTTTGAACTCCTGAACGGATGATGCTCTTACCCCATATTTTGCAAAGTCAACAATTTCATCAGAATCTATATTAGGGAATGCTTTTAAAAAATCGCCGACTACGGATGCTCTGACACCATATTTAGCGAAATCAATAATTTCATCCGCGTCCGCATCAGGGAAATACGTTGTCATTTCATCGAGATACGACTGGGTAACACCATACTTCTTAATATCTCCAATCTCACTTAAATCAAAATCTCCATAGCTTTTATGAGTAGACAAGATAAAATCCTTACTCGCTCCATATTTAACGGCATCATATAAATCGTCTTCATCTGAACCGGGGAAATAACTCAATACCTCTTCAATATCAGCTTGTTTCCATCCAAAATGACTTGTTAGTTTTGATGATGAACGAGTTGAGCCAATCGCGGGAACTGGTGGTACAGCAGGAACTGGAGGAATTGCTGGAATTGAAGGTAAAATAGTTGTCGCTTTTGGTGCTGCCGGTGCTTTTGAATCAGAAAAAATCTTAGAAACAGATCCTGAAACCAATTCATAGGTTTCAGTTCCAATATTTCGCACCATATCTGATTGATTCCATGCCATTACCAACACGAAAATAGAAATGAAAGCATAGCTTAACATTCCTTTGACAGATGTTTTTCCTGTGGGTTGTTGTGTTTCTTGTAATTGCTGCTCAAAACTTTTATCTGAGTCTGATAGAGAAAAATTTGAAAGTTCATCTTCGTAAGAAATTTTAGACTTTTTCATACACAACAGAGTTAATGGTGGTAAACAGAACGGCATTTTAGCGAATTCAAAAAAAAAATGTTTCAAAGCACAGCCGCTTAAACAGGAATCGTTTTATCACTTTTTTTGAAACTCATTAAAGACACATCCCGTAGGGTGCAAAAACACATGCATCACAAAACGGACAAAACAATGAAAATGAACCTTGTCAAACAAACTATCTTTACAACGGCCTGTATTGCAGCTTTTTCCTATGGATTAACAGGATGTGGACAAGAGACCCAATCGAAAGACAAACCCAATACAGATTCACTAGCAACTATTCCAGTTGAAGTTGCGACAATTATTAAAGGGGATATTTCAGCTTATTACTCAACTACTGCAACGTTACAGGCTGAGTTTGAAGCTTCGGTGGTTGCAAATCTAGGCGGATTAATTGAACAGATTTATGTTGAAGAGGGAGATAAGGTTAAAGCCGGTCAGATTTTAGCAAAATTGGATGATCGCCAGTATAGATTAGAAGTGGATAGAGCAGATGCATCATTAAAAAAATTAGAGAACGACTTCAAGAGAAATAAAGAACTTTTCGAAAAAGGTTTAATTAGTAGTGAAACCTACGACAATGCCCGTTTCAATTATGAACAGCAAAAAGCAAGTTTAGAGTTAGCGAAGTTGAATTTGGCTTACACAAAAATAGTAGCTCCGATTGATGGTGTTGTTTCTGAGAGAATGGTAAAACAAGGTAATATGATTAATACCAATACAGCAATTTTCAAAATCACTGATTTTGATCCGTTGCATGCTGTGGTGTATGTGCCTGAACATGAGCTCAAAAAAATTAAAGCCAATCAATTTGTAGAGTTAGCTGTTGATGCATATCCGGATGAGTCTTTCACTGGTTCAGTGTTAAGAATTAGCCCAACTGTAGATGCTCAAACGGGTACTTTTAAAGTAACAATCATGGTAAAAGATATTTCTGAGCGCTTAAAACCCGGGATGTTTGCAAGAATCAGAATTGAACATGCAACGCACAGAGGTACTTTGTTGGTTAGTAAACAGGCTGTAACACTGGAAGACGGTAATGAAAGCTTATTTGTAATCAGAAATGGCCAATCATATAAAGTTCCCGTTAAAACCGGATTTGTAAACGGAAGAAACATTGAGTTAGCAAGTGTAGAAGCGCTCGCAGTCGGCGATACTGTTGTAACTATCGGTCAAAATAGCTTGAAGGACAGCGCTAAAGTTCAAATCATCAGCATGAAATAATTCCGGTAACGGACTATAAAATAAAAGCTTAGGGGCTTATTATGAAAATTATACAGCTATCCATTAACCGGAAAGTCACTATCAGTATGTTTACGGTTGCCATCCTTTTATTTGGGATGGTTTCCTTATCGCGTTTAAAAATAAACTTACTTCCGGATTTATCTTACCCGACTTTAACCATTCGTACTGAATTCCAAAACGCCGCTCCGGCTGAAGTTGAAAATCTTGTTACAAAACCGATAGAAGAAATAGTTGGCGTTGTAAAGAATGTGAAACAGGTGCGCTCCATTTCAAGAGCGGGTCAGTCTGATGTAACTCTGGAATTTACTTGGGGAACCAATATAGAATATGCTGGGCAAGAAGTTCGTGAAAAATTAGATGCGCTTCAATTACCTCTTGATGTGAAACGTCCTATTTTATTGCGTTTCGATCCTACTTTAGATCCGGTAATGCGTTATGCGATATCGATAAAATCAGAAGAAGAAAAAAATTCAGCAACGATTTCGTTTGCTTCTGATGTGAAAAATGAAGACGTCGTTAACCAGTTAAAAGCATTACGCCGTTTAGCCGATGAGCAAATCAAAAAAGAATTAGAATCAGCTGATGGGGTTGCTTCGGTTAAAGTTTCCGGTGGTTTTGAAGATGAAATTCAAGTTTTGGTTGATGAACGCCGTTTAGCAGTATTTAATGTTACCATGGCGCAACTGGTTCAGACTTTACAACAAGAGAATATCAATTTATCAGGCGGACGATTAATCGAAGGTACTCAGCAAATGATGGTGCGTACCTTAAATCAGTTTACCAGTATTGAAGAAATAAAAGGTTTAGTTGTTGATAACAGAAGCGGTAAACCCATTTACGTTCGCGATTTAGCTGATGTTGAACAAGCGTATAAAGAACGTGAGGCTATTACTCGTTTAAATGGAGAAGAAGCAGTTGAAATTGCTATTTATAAAGAAGGCGATGCCAATACTGTTGCCGTAGCTGAAGTGGTAAAAAAACGTTTGGGAAGAATTCAATCTAATCTTCCAAAGAATGTGGAATTGATTAAAGTGTACGACCAATCTACGTTTATCAATCAAGCGGTAGATGAAGTTGTAAATGCTGGTATTGTTGGCGGTATTCTGGCGATTATTATTCTGTACATCTTTTTGCGTGATTTCTGGAGCACAATTATTATCTCACTTTCCATTCCGGTGTCAGTTATTGCAACCTTTAATTTGATGTACGGTTACGATATTTCGATGAATATCATGAGTTTAGGTGGTATCGCGCTTGGGATAGGCTTGCTGGTAGATAACTCTATTGTTGTGTTAGAAAGCATTTCGAAGTACAAAGAAAAAGGAATGAATGCACGCGATGCTGCTATGAAAGGTGCATCGGAAGTTGGAACTGCAGTTATTGCTTCAACGCTTACTACTGTTGCGGTTTTCTTTCCTTTGGTTTTTGTTGAAGGAATTGCCGGACAATTATTTAAAGATCAGGCCTTAACGGTAACTTTTTCGCTTTTAGCATCTTTGTTTGTAGCGATTACGCTTATTCCGATGTTGGCATCAGCTAAAAGAGATACAGAAGTGCCGGTAGTTTCACCAAGAAGAGAACCCAAAACTCGATTCGGTGCAATTGCACAAAAAGTGCGTGTTTTTATTTTCATTACGATTCCGATGTCGATTTTTAGAGGCATTGTTTGGTTAGTTAGAAAAATTGCCGCAGGAATTTTATTTGTTATCAGTCCGATATTGAATTTGTTCGAACGTGCGTATCAGTCAATTGAAAATGCCTACCCCACATTGATTTATGCCGTTTTAAATAATCGGTTTGCAGTTGTTTTTGTAGCCTTACTCATTTTTATGGCGAGTTTAACGCTAGTTCCGAAATTAGGTATTGAATTGATTCCGTCTTTATCGCAAGGTGAATTTAATATTGAATTTCAAATGCCTCCCGGAACACCAATCAGTACAACAGATGAAGCCATTCGTAGAATTCAGGCAGCCGCAAAAGGAGTTGATAAGGTAAACAATACCTTTTCAGTTGCCGGAAGTGGAAACCGTATGGATGCAAATCCTAATGAAGGCGGTGAGAATTGGGGTGAAATGAGCGTGGTTTTAACATCCGGAGCAAAACAACCCGATGAAGAATCAGTTATGAGTACCTTACGTTCTGATTTAAGTTCTATTCCGGGTTTACAATACAAATTTAGTCGCCCAGCATTATTCTCTTTTAGTACACCTGTTGAAGTACAGATTATGGGCTATCAGTTAGAAGATTTGAAAAAAGTAAGCGATCAATTGGCTCAAAAAATGCATCAGTCAGATCGTTTTACTGATGTTAAATCAACGATGGAAATTGGTCAGCCTGAAATTCAAATCGTTTTCGATCGCTCTAAAATTTCCAGTTTAGGTTTAACCACTTCTCAAATTGCAAACGATGTGGTGAGTAAAGTGAGAGGCGATGTTGCAACTCGTTATTCTTATCGTGATAGAAAAATTGACATTTTGGTTCGTGCACGTGAAGAAGACCGCGAAACGATTGAAGAAATCCGCAACTTTATCATCAACCCTAAAGCAGAAAAACCTATTCCATTGTCTGCGGTTGCATCAATTAATGTGAGTAACGGACCTGGCGATATTCGTAGAATTGGTCAACAGCGCGTTGCAATTGTTTCCGCAAACTTAGGATTTGGCGATTTAGGTTCTGCGGCACAAGAAATAACTAACATGACCAAAGAATTAATTATTCCGAACGGAGTTTATATTAAACAGGGCGGACAAAATGACGAAATGGAAGCATCATTCCAGTCTTTGGTTTTTGCTTTAACCTTGGCAGTATTCCTTGTATATCTGGTAATGGCATCACAATTTGAATCGTTAATTCACCCGTTTGTGATTCTGTTTACTATTCCTTTAGCCTTAATCGGAGCAATTTTAGCTTTGTATCTCACTAATTCAACAGTGAGCGTGGTTGTGTTTATCGGTTTAATATTATTAGCAGGTATTGTTGTAAACAATGCGATTGTTTTAATCGACTGTATCAACCAATTCAGACGTGAAGGAATGGACAAAATTGAAGCTATTGCTCAAGCAGGAAAAACTCGATTACGTCCGATTTTAATCACCACATTAACAACTGTTTTGGGACTTTTACCACTTTCTTTAGGAATTGGTGAAGGCGCGGAGATTCGTGCTCCAATGGGAATTACTGTAATTGGTGGTTTATCCGTTTCTACATTGTTGACTTTGTTGGTAATTCCCGCCATGTATATGATTATGGATCGCAAAGATTTCTCTAAAGAAGTAGCCGTAAAAGCAGAGGAGTAACAGCATGAAGTTAGCCGATTATTCCATACGCAGACCAGTTACAACCATGATGGTTTTCATCAGCTTGGTGTTGGTGGGAGGTATTGCATCGCGATTATTACCTTTAGAGTATTTTCCTGACATCAGTTTTCCGGGCGCATATATCGAAATTCCGTATCCGAATGCCAGCCCTGCCGAAATCGAGCAGTTAATCACACGTCCGGTTGAAGAAGCATTGGCGACCATTCCGGGCATTCGATTAATAAGTTCCGATTCAGAACAAAACCGCGTTGGTATTTTTGTTCGTTTTGATATGAAGACGGATTTGAACCTTAAATCCATCGAAATACAAGAGAAAATTGACGGCGTTCGAAATACCTTGCCGGATGACTTAGAGCGATTTTTTGTTCGGAAATTCTCTGCTCAGGATGATCCGGTTTTACAATTGCGTATTTCGAGTGACAGAGATTTATCCAACTCGTACGACTTGTTATTCAGAAACATAAAACAACGAGTGGAACGTGTTGAAGGTGTCTCTAAAGTGGAATTATATGGAGTAGAGAAAAAGCAAGTTCGAATCGATTTAATATCGGACCGAGTTGATCAATTTAATGTGGATGTTAATCAGTTAGTAAACACCTTAAGAAGAGAGAACTTTGCGATATCAGCCGGAAAAGCATTGTTAAATGACAAACGATTTTTGGTACGTCCGCTTGGTGAGTTTACTACCGTAGATGAAATCAAAGAGTTGGTAATCGGGGAAAAAAATCTGCGTTTAAAAGATGTCGCCGATGTTACTTACTCCTTGCCGATGATTGATTATGGGCGCCATTTGGATATGAAATACGCTATTGGGCTCGATATTTATAAGGAGTCAGGCGCAAATACAGTGAAAGCAGTAGAGCTTGTTAAAAAGGAATTAGAGGAGATAAAAGAAGTTCCTGAAATGGCCGGAATTACACTCTACGAAATGAATAATCAAGCCGATGGAATTGTTTCTTCACTTTCTGATTTATTGAATTCAGGGATGATAGGAGCTGTTTTATCAGTCTTCGTATTGTTCATTTTCTTACGTTCCATGAGCACCACACTTATTGTGGCATTAGCAGTTCCGTTTTCGTTGATGGTAACCTTAGGGGCCATGTATTTCATGGGATATACGCTCAATATTTTGAGTATGATGGGCTTAATGCTTGCGGTCGGAATGTTGGTTGATAATGCCGTTGTAGTGACTGAAAACATTCACAGACATCAACTAATGAACGCTGATAAAGTGGATGCGACCATCAAAGCCGTAAAAGAGGTAGGAATTGCGGTTACGGCTGGTACGTTAACATCTGTGATTGTGTTTTTCCCGAATATCATCAATCAGGGTGATATGACCGCGATTTTTCTTGAACATGTTTCTGTATCCATCATTATTTCTTTAGTGGCGTCTTTAGTAATTTCTTTAACAGTTATTCCATTGTTAAGTACTCGATTCGGAGTGAAAAGTACTCAGCAAAAAGAAAGCGCATTTTTTGAAAAATTGACTGATAAATATAGCAGCATGCTCGGTTGGTTAACAGACCACCGATATACATCTGTCGGTATTTTGATTTTGATTGTGGTTACTGCTGCTCTGCCGATGAATTTCATGAAAACGGACATGTTTCCAAATGAGGAAGGCCGAACACTGCGTTTATTCTACAACTTAAACGGAACCTATGTACTCGAAAAAGTGGAAAAATCGGTCTTAGAAGTCGAAAAATTTCTCTATGATAACAAAGAAAAATTCGAGATTGAATCGGTTTATACCTTTTACACACCAAATTTTGCGGTTTCAACGATTACCTTATATGAAGATGATAAATCTGAGAAACCGATTGATGATATAAAACGTGAAATTCGCGACGGATTGCCAAAATTAGCAATCGCTGACCCTGTTTTTGATTGGCGTTCAATGATGGGACAAGAGCAAATGCGTGTTCACTTAATAGGAGAGTCCAATCAGGTGTTGATGGAATTATCAGATGAGGTCATTCGCCGATTAGAAGGAATTGAAGGACTAGTTGATGTGCGCTCGGAAGCCGAAACCGGCTCAGAGGAGGTGCGATTAATCGTAGATAGAGAAAAAGCAAAATCGTATGGTTTAAATACACAGCAAGTTGCTTCTATGGTTTCGGCGGGAATGCGTGGCCAAAGCATGAAAAAAATTCGTTTAGAGTTTACGGAAGTGGATGTGATTATTTCATTTCAGGATACAGATAAACAAAGTTTGGAAGACCTAAGAAAGATGTCGCTTCCCAATGGTAAAGGAGATCCAATTCGTTTAGCGAGTCTTGCCAATATTGAGACTGGTGGAGGTCCACAACGTATTCACCGTGAAAACCGTCAGACTTCGTTGGCAATTTTAGCAAACTTAGATGGTGTTACACGCGATAAAGTTCAGGATAAAATCCAACGTGTAATGGATCAAATCGCATATCCCACAGGATATGGCTGGAGTTACGGAAGAAGTTTCCGTGATGATGACGAAGCAATGAACAGTATGTTATTCAATATGTTATTGGCTTTAGTATTGATTTACATCGTAATGGCTGCTCTTTTTGAATCGCTCATTTATCCGGCTAGTATTATAACATCCATTTTATTTGCTGTAATCGGTGTGTTTTGGTTCTTCTGGATTACCAATACTACATTTTCGTTAATGGCAATGATTGGAATTTTAATTTTGATGGGTGTGGTTGTAAACAACGGTATTGTATTAATAGACCATATCAATCAGCTAAGAAATGAAGGTTACACCAGAAAAGAAGCTATTATGTTATCAGGTAAGAATCGTTTACGTCCGATCTTGATGACAGTAGGAACTACAGTTTTGGGATTGATTCCTTTGTGCTTGGGAACTACTCAGATTGGTGGTGACGGGCCTCCGTATTTCCCAATGGCAAGAGCAATTGTTGGCGGATTACTTTTCTCAACCTTTATCACACTGGTAATTTTACCAACCATTTATATACTCTTGGATGAAATGAAACTCTGGAGTTCAAGAATTATCAATAATGGTTTAAAAGTGTAGTTAAAACCGCTTTCAGAATTTTAGAGCCGGGAGAAAGTCTTTCGGCTCTTTTTTTGTTATTGCTAATGGTTGAATTATTATATTGCCGCTTCCAAGTAGGGTTTGGTTAATTAGTACATAGTTTTATGCTAGAATTTCAAAAGAAACTTTCGAATTCATTTTATACAATTCTCGGATTGCCGGCTACAGCAATGGGATTTGCATTATCGGTTCAAATTGCTGTTTTAAGCTGGATTTTAACCACAAAATATGGCTTAGATATCCATGAAGTAGGATTTGTTTGGGCAGCCGGACCAATTGCAGGAATTCTGGGTCAACCGCTTGTAGGTTTAATTAGTGATAATGTTTGGTTTTGGGGCGGACGCAGACGCCCATTCATTATAGTTGGCGGTATTCTTGCAGCGGCATGTATTCTAGCCTTACCGAATATCGATTTAATTGCAAGTATGACGGGCATCGGAAGTTTGATGGCCGTTGCAATTACGGTTGCATTAACACTCGATTTATCGATTAATATCAGCTTTAACCCAACTCGTTCTATAATTGCAGATGTAACTCCTGAAGGAGAACAGAGAACAAAAGGTTATACTTGGATGCAATCCATTTCGAATTTGTTTGGTGCAGTTGCTTACCTAATTGGTGCAACAATCGATAATTATGTTCTTATTTATGTTGGGGTTGTAACGGTTTTAGTATTCTCCATTTTTCCTTTGTTTTTGATTACTGAGCCAAAAAGTTTAGTCAAAGAAGAAGACGAAGAGCTTAGCGAAGAAGAAAAACGAAAAGAAACAAATTGGCCTGAGTTGTGGAAAATATTTATTGCTCACGGTTTTACTTGGTTGGGTGTTCAAACCATGTTTGTTTACATCATAGCGTTTTTAAGACAAAAAATGTTTACTGCGGAAGTAGTCGCTCAATACGATACCATTCAACAGTTAAAAAAGGCAGGAAGTCTAATAACTGAAAATTTAGCTGCGGTTGATAAATTAGTATCTGATGAAACTGGAACCATGATAGGTATTTCATTTTTCTTGCTGAATGCTGTGGGTTCAATTTGGCCGGTATTTGTACTCGAGCCGATGACAAAAAAAATAGGGCAGGTTAGAACTCATTATTTAGCACTAGCCATAATGGCGATAGGTTATACATCTATTGCATTATTTGCCAGAAATCAATGGGTTTTATACGGTTTGATGAGCGTTGTAAGCATCGGTTGGGGAGCTTTAGTGAGTTTGCCATTTGCCATTATGAGTGAAAATGTGAATAAACAGAGAATGGGATTCTTTATGGGGATTTTTAACCTTTCCGTTGTTCTTCCTCAATTGATTGCGAGTTTATTTGTTGGTTCATTTATACAATGGGCAGATAACAAAACAATAGTATTTTGGTTTAGTGCTATTTCTCTTGCTATTTCCACCGTTCTTTGGACTCTTGTAAAAGAAACGGGCGGAAAGTCTAAGGTTAAAAACATGAGTGCACATTAACGCTTTTAAAGCCCGGTAAACCGGGCTTTTTTATTGGAAATTTTAAAAATATCTGCAAAATATTGGCATAAGCTTTACCTTTGCAACATTCAACCAAATGTCATAAATACCCTGTGTGTATGGAAAAAAAGCACATCAAAGTTGCCATAATTGATATGAACGATAACGTTCCTAACCAAGGAATGCGTTGTATTAAACAAATTTTAAGTGATGGTATTCAGGATGATTCCGTGAAGTTTGATTACAAAGTGTTCGAACTTCGATATAAGAACGAAATTCCTGATTTAAGTTTTGATGTGTACATATCAACAGGTGGGCCTGGAAGCCCCTTAGCTGGTGCCGGAGAAGAGTGGGAAATTAAATTTAAAAACTGGCTTGATTCTGTTTTTGCATGGAACAATAAAGAAGAATCAAAAAAATCAGTGTTAATGATTTGTTACTCGTTTCAGTTAATGGCTCATTTGTATAAAATTGCAGATGTTCAAATGAGAAAATCGTCATCATTTGGAATAACTCCTATCCATAAAACAGAAGACGGTAAGCGTGATTCTTTATACGAGGGTTTGAGCGACCCATTTTACGCTGCAGATTTCAGAGATTGGCAGGTAATCCAGCCTAAACGAGAAATCATGGAGAAATATGGTTTCAAAATATTATCGCTTGAGAAAATTCGCCCGCATGTGCCATTAGAAAGAGCGATTACAGGTATTCGTTTAAATAATGAGATGGTTGGTGTGCAGTTCCACCCGGAAGCTGACTCAGAAGGAATGTATTTTCATTTTAGTAAGCCTGAACAAAAAGAATCTATCATCAAAAAACACGGTCAGGCTAAATACGAGCAGATTTTAGAGCGCCTCAAAAAAGAAGATTATATAGAAAAAACATATAGAACAGTAATTCCAAATTTCTTACGCGAAGGCATAAGTAAAATCATTTCAGAAGAATCTATTTTAAGTTAAGGTAATCTTTTTTTTAAATAAGTGAGATTTGAGTGAGTAGTATCGCTCTTCAATGTCTTAATTTGTTAGCCAAAAAAACTAAACTTTCTTTTACCCCTGCTATATAATTTATATTTTGCCGTAATCTTTTGATTGCTAACGAATTGTTTTTACCCGCATTAGATTATTGCTATATGTTTAGGTCAGTTTTTTTCTTTTTGTCTGTGATGTTTTTATCAACCATCACCAGTTTTGCACAAGATATTTCAGAATTAAAAATCGTTGGGGCTCCGGAACTCGATCCGAGCGAATTGATTTCAAGTGAAAGAAGAGATTCAAACGGTGAAGTAGCTGCAGGAATTATCTTTTTAACAGATTTAACGAATTTGTCTTTTGAACCCAGAAACGGGCCAGTTGGCGGCACAAAAGCTGATGATGGGCAGTACTTTCTTTTTGTTTCTCCGAACGAAAGAATTATCACTGTTAGAGCTGCCGGATTTAAGCCTCTAACTCTTTATTTGTCAGATATCGGAGTGCGATTGAAATCCGGTCAGGTTTGGAAAATAACCATAACCGGAAGTAAAGTCGGAGACTTAGTTCCTATTAATATTTTGGTTGATCAACAAGATGCAAAAGTGTTAATAGACGGGGAGGAAAAAGATCATAAGAAATCTATTTCAACATCTTTAGGCACACATACATTACGTATTGAGAAAGAACAGTACAAAACGATTGTTGAAACTATAGAAGTGACAAATGAAAAAACACTTTTCCAATTTCAGATGAAAAAAGTGGATTTGCAATTGATAACCATTCGTTCAAATCCAAGTGATGCTACTGTTTTAATTGACGACCAAGTTGTAGGGCAGACTACATTTCAAGATTTTAAGTTCCCGGGTATTTACCAGATTAAAGTAACAAAACCTGGTTATAAGGCAATTAACCAGACCGTTGAAGTAACTGAAAACGAAGCTTTTGAACGTTCATATAATCTTCAAAAAACGGTTGCTTCCTTAAATCTTGCATTAAATCCGCAAAGTGCAACTATTAAAATTAACAATAAAGATTATACCGGTTTTACTAGTATTGAATTAGCTGCCGGTACATATGTTTTAGAAGTAAGTAAAAATGGGTACGAAACCTATAACGAAACATTTACCTTAGCTGAATTACAACAAGTAAGTCGTTCAATTACTTTAAAACAGTATGTAGGTACCTTGCTTTTTAGGATAAATGAACCTGATGCACAAGTAACATTAAGCGGAAATGGGTTTAATCGTTCTTGGAGAGGTACGAGTAAGCAGGATAATATTCCAGCCGGGAGATATACGATTACAGCAAGTATGCAGGGGTATACAAATATTCAGCAGTCTGTTATGATAGAAGGGAACGAAACCAATTCAGTTTCTATGGCCTTTTCAGATCAGGATAAGCAAGCCTATGTAGATCAGCAAAAGAAAATTGCAGAGCAGATAGAAGCCAAGCGAATTGCAGATGCTCAGGCAAAAAGACGCGCAGAATTAGCTGCTAAAAAGAAAAGAGATGAAATGTTCAAACCACAAGCATTTTCAATGATGGGATTCGGTTATGGAACACCAACGCTAACTGCAAAAGAGATGACCGTTGTTGGCGAAGCGTATTCTTTTGGCTGGTATATTGTTGAGAGAGACGGAAGTAATTATTCTATGTGGATGGATTATTTTACCTCAACTGAAGAAGCTGTTTATGGCGGAGAACTTTACAATTCATTTGAAGGTCTGACGATGAATTTCGGCATGGGGTATGGCTTAAATATTGGGTCATTATATTTACATGGAAACGGTTTAGCTCAATTATTAATGATTGACTTAGATGGTGATGATGCTGATTATATAAGTGTAATAGATATCGGCCTTGGGTATAAAGTAGGTGCCTTATTAAACTTTGATGGATTTGCTATTGGAATTGATTACAGTCAACAATTAGTAAACACTCTTGATACTATTTCGTACGACAAACTTTCATTCACTGTAGGATTTGGATTTTAAGCAAATGAAAACATTCATACAAAGTGCCATACTATTATTTGCAACTGTAATTATTGCTTCTGCACAAAACCGTGCAGAAAAAGAGATGATTAAATCTTCTGGAGAATACTACTGGGGCGAGGCAATTGCAAACTCAAGTAAAGAGGCCTCAGATTTAGCTTTAAGTTATTTAACACAGAGTATAGCGGTACAAGTATCGAGTACTTTCCAGAATGTATCAAAAGAGGTTACTTCCGGTAGAGATGTGAATTTTGATGAGTTTTCTGAGAATATTCTCAAAACATATTCTACAGCTACATTAAAAAATGTTGAAACGCTTCGCGCACCTTCAAACGGACAAATTGAAGTATTTCATTATATAAAAAAATCTGAAGTAGCTAAGATTTATGAAGAAAGAAAGCGTTTAGTGTACAACATCTACGAACAAGCTTTAAAGTTCGAAGATGAAAATAACTTCGGATATGCTTTAAAATGGTACAATTTCAGCATTATTTTGATGAATTCTGTTCCTGAACAAAACATTGTATACCAAAACATCAATCTCACAACTGAGATTTCTGCAAGAATCAATAAAATTTTAAAGGGTGTTCGTTTTAGCTTAGAGAGCGACAATCATAAGAATGAAAAAGAACGAGAGTTAGTTTTTTCTGTTACGGTTGATGATAAACCTGCTCAATATTTAGAATACAGTTTCTTTGACGGTTATGATTTAGTGAATGCGCAGGCAACAGATGGTAGCGCTGTAGTGTATTTAGTTGGTTCGAGTGTTGAAATGGAAAACCTCAACTTAAATGTTCGATATAGCTTTTATGAGAGCAGAAATGAAATAAATGAAGTTGGGCAGTTGTGGGATTTAGTAAATAAACCGGCTTTTAAAAACAATTTATCGGTTAATATCACTAAAGAGCGTGAACGCCTCAGAGAAAGAAAAAGAGAACGTGAAAAGGCAAAACAAGCAGCAATGGCAAGCGGCTCAGCTGATGATGCAGGTACAACCGAATCGTTTGGTGAGTTAACGGTTACTACGGAGGTTTCAATTGAACCGGTTGTTAAGCAACAAATTATGGGTTCACTGCAAAAAGCAATTGAATTGTTTAAAGGAAATAATCTAACAGCAATCGCTGCATTATATCCTAATGACCCATTTTTGTCATCAAAATTTACAAGCTTGGTGAAATTGAACAATACTCAACTAGTTGATATTCCCTTAGAAGGTTCAATTAATAAAACATATGACGGGTTCGAGTTTAGAAGAGCTTCAGCTATTAATAAATACCCCTCCATAAGTAAACAAACGCAAGAGTATTTGGTATTTGATTTTGATAAAACCGGAAACTTAACAGATGTGAATTTTGGGATAATTGATGACTTATATCAAAAATTTGTTACCCAAGCGCAATATGGAAATGATTGGAAAAACCGAGAGGTAATTATCAAGTTCATGGAGCGTTATCGCACGGCTTATATGACCAGAAATATGGATATGTTGGCGAATATGTTTGCAGAAGAAGCCGTAATTATTGTTGGTCGGGTTTTGAAAAAAGGTCAGCAAAAGAAGAACTATGATTACGTACCAATTGGTGACGACCAACCGGATGTAGAATATTTGCGTTACACAAAAGATGAGTATTTAAAGCGTCAAAAAAACGTATTTGATGCACAAAGAGATATATTCTTAGGCTTTTCGAACTTCAATATCACTCGTAAAAATAATCAAGAAGGGGTGTACGGTATTTCACTTCGCCAGCATTATACAGCAACGAATTATGCTGATGAAGGGTATCTTTTCTTATTGGTTGATTTTAATGATGAGCAACCACAGATTTATGTTCGATCATGGCAACCGCAAGAGTGGGTTGAAGAGTCGTTGATTAAATTGGCGAATTTCAATATCAATAAATAATCGTTTTACGACATAAAAAAGGCGCTTCTCGAATAGAGAAAGCGCCTTTTTTTTTATTGAATACTATCAGGAAATCAATCTGTTAGCTAAATCTGCCAAACGCTTCGAAACAGCATTATCAGTAATGATTTCATCAAAAGGAACAAAATCTTCATTACCTCCAACTACAGCCGGCATAACATGTGTCATACCTTGTTCAACTGCTTCTGCAAGTAACCTTGCCATTTGTTGAGAAAGAGTTATATCATTGTAATTAGGCGCAGCACCACGAATATCACGAGAAAATCCTTCACAAATTAATCGCATTGGAAATTCTACGCCTGTTAACTCTAATTCTTTCTTGAAGTAATCCGCGGCATTTCCGGCAAACTTTTCTTCATCACGTTCATTTCGTTTGTAACCTTCAGCAACAACGATTACAGCGGAATCTTTTTTCTTTAAAGAATGTGCAATTTGATTAATATCGTAATTGAAGTTTGGCAAAACTGCCATATCGCCACCGGCACCTAAACACGATTTTAAAGCATGATAACCGCCATCGCGCCCCATCATCTCAATAATATACGTTCTATGGTGAGAACGAGCGTCAGCCATGTAAGAACGTATTTTTTCTGAACCAATCATAACACCAGTATGTTCACCGATACATTCGGTACCATAAATGTCGCTATCGATCGTAACAGGTATGAAAAAAAGTTGAATAGAAGAAGGGAGGAAGCGGGATAACGCTTTGAGACCTTTTAATGTGCCGTCTCCGCCGATACCTACAACAATACGTGTTTTCCGCTCAATGATTTGCTGAGCAGCTTTCTTTTGATTCTCTTCTTCACGGAATTCTTTGTAACGTTCTGATCGGAAACTTGCTCCACGTGCTTCTCTATATACCGGTGCAAATTGAACTCCTGCAATGTGTTCTAACTTGGAATAAAGGGAGCGGTCGTTTATTAAATAGTTGAAATCAAAAGAGGTGCCGTTAACAAGTGATTTAAAACCTTCTTTGGTGATAAATACTCTTCTGCCAATATGCTCTAAAAACCTAACTACATATCCTGTTACCGAATTATAACCAGGAGCACAACCGCCGTCTTGAATTAATAAAACATCAATATCATGATAAAAAACATCATCGTCATGTTCGTAACGGGTAGCTTTCCGAGCTAAGGATTTATACAATTTTAAACAGGTTGTAGCGCTTATTTTCGTCTGATCTTCCATATCCTGAACAGATATGCTAAGAATCGTACTTTTTGTTTTTGCTTTGATTGAAGCCGTACGTTTTACATCTCCAATCATCCCGATTTCTCCAAAAAGTTCACCGGTTTTTATATGTTGAATTGGTCTGTCAGATAAAATTGCTGCACAAAGACCATCCTCAACAATGTAAACCTTGTCAGCTATTGAACCTTGTTCGAAAACATATTCATTGGCTTCAAAAATTTCTCGCTTTAGAAACTTAGCGAGTTCTTTTATTTCAGCATCATTTAAGTAATTAAACTCCTGAACAGTCCGTAAGAAATTTATGTTTGTTGATAAGCCAGGATCGTATTCGAGCGTGATAGGCATATGGGTTCCCTTTATTTACGACTAATTTATCTTAATTTCAGGAACTATAAAAATGAAAGGCATTGAAGTAGAAGGGCTTAGTTTGGATGCGCTTCCAATAAAGTAATTCGATACGAAATTATAAGTCTCTTAAGATGTCTGTATCATCAACTTGTTGCATTTCAGTATCGAAATTATCAATGAAATATTCCATTTTTATGATTGGTTTTCCATTGATTCCGGCAAGTTTGATTTGAATTACGATATTATCTTTTTGCCATGTGGCATTGTGTTCAACGTGACCTTGACTTAGAGCAGTAAGCCATCTGTCAGGCTTGTTTTTTAAACTTACATTATTCCAGTTGGATGCGATATCGATTTTTGGCTGGCCATATTTTTTGACCATTAAATCTTTAAACCAAATATACTTCTCTAAGTATCCGCCATAGTCGTTAAAAGAGTCTGTACTTACATAGGTTCCTTTAATAAAATGACCTCTCCAAAAGAAATAGGTGATATCCACATTAACATCACCTAAGATTCCGGTAAGTACTAAATAATCTCCGCCAACTTCTTTACGAGGGCTGTCATCAACAGCTAAAACCTGTTCCTTAGTCGCTCCCCAAGGTGTATTACGAAAGTTATCACTGGAACGGAGTTTCGAAAAATCGTAAGGGATATCACTCTTAATTACTTGTTGCTGAGCAGGTTGCTGTGGCGTTGATTGCGTAGGTGCAGGTTTTGACTGGGTTGTATTTCTTCTTGAAGAATTACGTTGACCATATACATCTACCGTACTCAATGTTGTAGCAACAATGAGCATGAAAATAAAAGCAACTAAACTAGCCTTATTGTTCATCAACTTTTTCCGTCAGTAATGATCACTTTTCTGCATCACACACGCGTAATCGTTTCAATATAATAGGAAACAGAGCACTTTTCATAATATGATGTCATCTTGCCTAAAAATATCAACAATTAAGCTTAAATGTTTACTGAAATTAAGAGTGTTATCGATTATTAATGTATCAATCTTAAGAAAAAACGGTAATTAATTTTATTAAATAACCGTTCCGTCTTTAAGAACTCCACCTTTTGTTACAACAACTATGCCATCTACAACAACATAGTCACCATAGTCGCCATTTTTTAGATGATCACCGCCGTTTATTCGAATATCATTTCCAATTCTTGCATTCTTATCTATAATTGCATTTTTGATATAACAACGTTCTCCAATTCCAATCGGCGGGATTCCGTTTCGTGGTTTTAAATCTTCCAAGGATGTGAAGTAATCGTTACCCATTAAGATGCAATTCACGATAGTAGTGCCTGAGCCTATTCTGGAACGAATTCCGACTAACGTGTGCTCTAACCTACTAGCGTGTACAATACTTCCTTCTGCTACTACCGTTCTTTCCAATGTAGTTCCGGATATTTTAGAAGCAGGGAGTAAACGAGCTCTGGTATATACCTGTCTCACATTATCGTAGAGATTAAACTTGGGTAAATCATTGGTCAGCTCAAGATTTGCATCAAAAAATGAACGAATGGTTCCGATATCAGTCCAATAACCACTGTATTCGTAGCTAATAACGGACATTTTTTCCTCAATTGATTTTGGAATGATCTCTTTTCCGAAATCTGTTGCATCAGGGTTGTTGTTAAATAAATCTAAAAGAGTTTGACGCTTAAAGATGTAAATACCCATAGAAGCTAAATAATCACGATTTTCAGCTTTCATTTCAGGAGAAACTTCAGATTTCCATTTTTCAACTTCATCCAAATTTGGCTTCTCAACAAAAGAAACAATGTTTTTCTTTTTGTCCGTTTTCATGATTCCAAATCCGGTCGCATCAAATTTGTTTACAGGAATGGTTGCAATCGTTAAATCGGCATCACGCTCAACATGGTCTTTTAACATCTCCTTGAAATCCATTTGATACAACTGATCACCCGAGAGGATTAATACATACTCGTAATCGTGGTTTTCGAGATGGTGAATGGACTGACGAACAGCATCTGCCGTACCCTGAAACCAACTTGAGTTTCTAAGTGTTTGTTCTGCAGCTAAAATGTCAACAAAGGCATTACTGAATGCATCGAAGTGATACGTATTTTTGATATGTCTGTTTAAAGAAGCTGAATTAAATTGAGTAAGAACAAAAATTCGACGAATATTTGAGTTTAAGCAGTTCGAAATGGGGATATCAACCAATCGATATTTTCCGGCAATTGGAACAGCCGGTTTAGAGCGACTTTTTGTAAGTGGGTATAAACGACTTCCCTGACCTCCGCCTAAGATAACAGCAATAGTTTTTTCTTCCATATTTAGCCTCTGTTTACTAATGATTTATATAAGTTTTTGTATTGATTTGCAGCTTGTTTCCACGAGAAATCTAACTTCATGATTTTTTGCTGAACTTCAAAGAGTCTTTGTTTATCATAATATAAATTTATCGCTCTTTCAATGGCATTCATCGATTCTTCTAGGTTGAAATTATAAAATCTGAACCCGTATCCATTTTGAGGGTCTTCATTTAAGTCAATTACCGTATCTCGAAGTCCGCCAACAGCCCTTACAATTGGGATTGTACCATAACGCATGGCATAAAGTTGATTGAGTCCGCAAGGTTCAACTCGCGACGGCATAATTATAAACTCTGCGCCTGCATAAATTAGGTGTGCTAAACTCTCGTTGTATTCGAGTTTAGCTGCACATCTGCCGCGATAATGATTGGCTAATTCTGCAAATCGATGATGCATCCATCGTTCACCGGTTCCCAAAATTACAAACTGTAAATCGTGTCTGGTTTCTAATAAGTGTGCGAATAGGTCTGGTAATAAATCGGCACCTTTTTCGCGTACCATTCTTCCGATAAAAGAAATAATGGGTTTATCCGGATCTAAATGAAATGCTTCGCATAAAGCTTTTTTATTCATTTGTTTTCCGGGTTGAATATGATTTACTGCGTAATGAAAAGGCAAGCGAGGGTCTGTTTCAGGATTCCAAACTTCGTCGTCAATTCCGTTTATGATACCGAGCGTTTTACGTTCTTCACGCAAAATTAAGGGTTCTAATCCTGCACTGTTATATTTCAGTTCATCCATATAAGAATTAGAAACAGTAGTTACTTTCCAAGCCGTTTTAATACCTGTCGCTAATGAATTAAACACTCCGTTCCATTCAAGTAACCCCATACTTTTCCAATGAAAAGCCGGTAAATGACGTGTATTTGCAAAATGATATTGACCGTGATATTCTCCGTTGTGTATTGTTAACACGGTCGGAACTCCCTTTAATCGGCTGAACTCAGGCGATTGTGTCATCATAAATGGAATAAGTGCCGTATGATGATCATGGCAGTGAATTACATCCGGTAAAGTATCGAAGACATTCACCCAATTTAGCAACGCATATTGAAAACCAATAAATCGTTCACAATCGTCTCCATAACCCCAACCGCCTTCATTATCATAGTAGATTCCGTTACGGTCAAAGCGTCCGGGTATGTCAATTACAAATAAAGGGAACCCTTCATTAAATGAGGTTACTTGTTGAATTGAAAAATGAAATTTTCTGTTATCCTGATAAAAATCACCTGCATGCACCTCCTGATACGTTTGATTTGCAAACCATTTCAAACGGTACTTGGGGATAACTACAAAACATGGGTTCTTTTTATCGTGCAAATATTTTGGCAGTGCTCCGACCACATCGCCTAATCCACCAGTTTTTGCTGCCGGATAACACTCCATAGAGGTATGAATTAAGAACATAAATTTTAAAACCTTTTTAAATAGCCGTCGTTAAGGCCAACCACCTTTCTTATATTGGAAAGTAATAAGGCGGAATGAATTTCGCTAAGCTAAACGATTAAATAATTCTCGGATTTTTACTATGTCTGTAATAGAAGTAAGCTCTGTTGAAAAGCGTTATGGAAATTTCACGGCTGTTAGCAATGTGTCTTTTCAAGCTAATCCATCGCGTATTTTTGGAATTTTAGGGCCAAATGGGGCGGGAAAAACCTCAACCATTCGAATGATAAACAATATCACAGCTCCCGACAGTGGTAGCATAACCATAAAAGGGAAACATGTTTCGGAAGAAACCCAACAATTAATTGGATACTTGCCGGAAGAAAGAGGTTTGTATAAAAAAATGAAAGTGGGAGAGCAGCTTCACTATTTAGCACAGCTAAAAGGTCTCTCTTCCAAACAAGCGAAAGAAAATGTCGGGTTTTGGCTCGATAGATTTGAAGCATCGTCTTGGGTCGGGAAAGAGGTCTCCGATTTATCAAAAGGGATGCAACAAAAAATTCAGTTTATTGCAACGATTTCACACGACCCCGAAATCTGCATTTTTGATGAACCGTTTTCAGGTTTAGACCCGATTAACAGTGAATTGTTAAAAGAGGTGATTCTGGAACTAAAAGCCAAAGGAAAAACCATTTTGTTTGCTACGCACAGAATGGAGCAGGTTGAGCAAATGTGTGATGATATTTGTTTGTTTAACAATGGTAAAGTGATTCTTGGCGGTGAGTTATCAGGAATCAAAAAATCTTTCGGCAGAAATACCGTAAATCTTGAATTCAAAGGAGATGGTTCCTTTTTGGATAAACTGGAGAATGTTAGAATTAACAATCGCTCGAATAATTTTGCTGAAATTCGTTTGTTGGATGGCGCTGATTCTCAAGAAATTTTAAAGGCGGCAATTAATCAGGTTGAAGTACTCACATTCGAACTCGTTCAGCCGACATTAAATGAAATATTTATTTCAACTGTTCAAGAGGATAATAAGAAAGGAGCGAAGGCATGAATCTCGCGAAACTGAAAATTATAATTGCTCGTGAATTCATGAGCAGAGCAAAAACCAAAGCTTTTTTATTATCAACCATTTTAACACCGCTTTTTATTGTAGCCGTAACGGTTGTTCCGATTTTAATTACAGCTTGGGATGGCGACGATGAAAAAGTGAATGTGTATGCAGTAGTAGATGACTCCGGGATTTTTGCAGATCGTTTGATTCAAAATTATCCAGAGCGTTATTTCAATGCGAATGACATGATTCTTGATTCCTTGAAAAAAGACGTAATGGCTGAAAATATTGCCGGAATCGTTGTGCTAAATCAGGCTGTTTACGATGGTGATGTAGAACCGGAAGTAATCTATACAACCGGCGGAATTTCTGTTTTGGGTGATGTTCGCCGTGAAATCAACAAAGTCTGGGTTGATGCACATCTCGAAGCGGAAAACCTTTCGCCACACTTGCAGGAACTTATTCGCAAACGTATTGAACTCAAAACTTCAAAACTAACTGAAACCGGTACAACTAAAGAAGAAAATCAGTTTGCTGCATTTGGTTTGGCTTATGTGATGGCGTTCACAATCTACATGGCTTTATTCGGTTACGGCGCAATCATAATGCGCAGCGTTTTGGAAGAAAAAACATCACGTATAGTAGAGGTTATCATTTCATCGGTAAAACCCATCGAATTAATGATGGGCAAAGTGCTAGGCGTAGGTATGCTCGGACTCGTTCAGCTTGTATTTTGGATGGTTTTATACTCCGGAATCACGATTATTGCAGCTCCGCTCTATTTGCTGATTTTAGGAAAAAGCGGCGGTGCTATGATGACCCAAATGCCTGCGGAAGCTCCTCAAATGCCGTTTGTACTTCCTGAATTGGAAATTTCGTACATCGTTCTATTTTTGGTGTACTATTTATTGGGGTATATCATGTACAGTTCATTATTCGCTGCTGTAGGTTCTGCCGCTGATGCCGAATCTGATGTACAACAGTTTATGTTCCCGATTATGATTTTCATCATTATTCCGATGATTTTGTTAAGTAAAGTAGCAACAGATCCAAATTCAACTTTTGCAATAATAACCTCACTTGTTCCTTTATTTTCCCCGATTTTGATGGTTACACGACTTGGCGTAACGGCCGTTCCATGGTGGGAAGTGGGTTTATCAATCGTCTTAATGGTTGGAATGATTTTCTTGTTACTGTGGATTGCGGCACGTATTTATCGCGTAGGTATTTTGATGTACGGAAAAAAACCATCGTACAAAGAATTAGCAAAATGGATTATGTATAAGTAAAAAGCTTAATGCAATAATTTTACTTAAGATTCAAAAAAGGGAGTTATTGTTTACGTAACTCCCTTTTTTTATAGGGATTTATCAACTCATTAATAAGCTATTGTAAATTCTCGAGTTGCCCGATTTCCGTTTTCATCTGTGATGGTTAGGTAATGTTTTCCTGCTTTTGGGTGAGCGAAAATGGAATGATTCTGAGTTGTCGTTCCCAGAAATGAATCATCCAAATGCCAATATAAAGTCATATTCGTTTGCGAATGGACAGCTTCAAACAAAATAGACTCTCGTTCATTATTTTGATTCAAGGGTAAGAAAATAGTGATTTTGTTTTCAGGGTAAACAAAATGTGGTCTTGCTGTTTGATTGGATTCACAACCGGGTAAAAACGGTGGCAATGGGCGATAACTAGGATTACTGTACTGATAAAATAGTGCTTGTAAAGCAGGAAAAATTAATCTGTTTTCAGTTGTAGCATCAACTAAAGCATAACAACTACTATTTACTTGAAACTCGCCCGATTTATCTAAGGTAATTGGTTTGTGATAGGGACAAATGGCCTGTTCATAAACGTGTTCGGGAATCCATTGCAAATCGGTTACATCACAATAATCACCGGCAAGAAAACCTGTTTCCAAACAGATGTTTTTTAATGCCAAATCTTTTGGCATGGGAAACCAAGCTGTTTCAGGCAGAATATCAAACACATCAAATAAAATCGGGGCGGCACTTTTTGTGCCTGTTAATTCCGGCCTTCCAACACCATCAGCATTGCCAACCCAAACTCCTACAACCCAATCCGGTGTGATACCGATTGACCACGCATCACGATTGCCATAACTCGTTCCAGTTTTCCAAGCTACTTTCCTCGTACTTGAGAATGATTCCCAATAGGCTTGTTCTTCCGGTCGAATAACCTGTGTCATAGCTTCGAACATACTCCAAATGGTTCCCTTCGAGTACGGAAGTTGCTGATTGTTTTTACTTGTATCAGATTGAAGAATATGAATCGAATACGGTTCGTCTTTTTGTTGATTTTGAAGCTGTTTAGCCAGATTAGCATAGGTTGAACTCAAGTTCCATAAACTAACTTCTGCACCACCTAAAATGAGTGATAATCCGTAATGTCCGGCAGATTTATTGATGTGAGTTAAGCCTAATTTTTCCAAATCTAAAAGAAATGGACCAACGCCAAATTGACTCAATAATTCAACAAAAGGAACATTTAATGATCTGTAAAGAGCTTCCTTTAAAGGGACGAATCCTCGGTAATAATCGTCGTAGTTTTTGGGAGTAAATCCGCCTCCAAATCGTTTGGGTACATCACTAATAAGCTGATTGGGAAGAACGAGTCCTGCATCGACAGAAGAAGCATACAAAAGTGGTTTTAAAATACTTCCGCTGCTTCGTGGTGCTTGTATGATGTCAACATAAGCATCGCCTTCGAATGGAGAGAGTGTTGCATTACCAACATAGGCTTTCACTTCACCACTTGGTACATGTATTACGCAAACTGCGGCATTGTAAATGGCATTAGGTTGATAATCTCTTAATCTCAGTTCTGCAATCTTTTTTACTCGTTCCTGTAAATCGGCATCGAGTGTTGTTTGGAACGTGTTTTCGAAAGAACTTTGGAATGATTGCGCAATATGTGAACCTGAGTTTGGTAATACACCGGGTTTTTCAGGAATAGATTCTAACAAACTGAGTTCATAATCAATCTGTGTAAGAATCCCCTCGTTTTTCAGTTTAAGAAGTAATCGGTTTCGTTTTTGAAGTAATTCAGCTCTGTTTTTTCCGGGATTCATCTTTGATGGGGCATTCGGTAAAACGGATAATAAACTTGCTTCTGCCCAAGATAATTCTCTGTTTGTATGCCCAAAATAACGCCAAGAAGCGGCTTCAAGTCCGACTACGTTTCCGCCAAAAGGAGCGTGATTAAGCCAAAAATCCAGAATTTCATCTTTTGAATACATCCATTCCAAACCCCAAGCAAGTTGAATTTCAATGAATTTTTCCCCGTAGGTTCTGGCTTTGTTTTTTCGCATTAAGCGGACAACCTGCATGGTTATAGTGCTGCCGCCACTTTTTATTTTTCCCGCTGTCCAGTTTGATTTGAGTGCATTCCATAATGAAAACGGGTTTATTCCCCAATGCTTATCAAAATATTGATCTTCAAATTGTACTACTGCAATTCGGATTTTCTCAGATTCAATATCAGCTTTAAATCTCCATTGTTCGTCAGTTGCGACACTCGCATGTAAAAGTCGGCCATTTTTATCGGTGATTAGTATTGAATAGGGCTCATCGAATAGAGGTTTCTTAAGCGCTAGATAACAAACAATCCCCATCGTCCAGATAAATCCGGTTGCGAAAACAAGTAAAAGGAGTCGTTTAAGCATGAAAGGGAAAGAAATAAAAGGTTTCAGGTGTAAAGGTGTAAAGGTTTTAGGAGTAAGGAGTAAGGAGTAAGGAGTATTTAGGTTTTAAGTTTTTCAAATCAAAAATCTGCCATCAACCATCAAAAATTTCTAAACTCCGACATCCGACATCCGACATCCGACATCCGACATCCGACATCCGACATCCGACATCCGACATCCGACATCCG
>SBGQ01000089.1 GCA_006226965.1 bacterium
GAGTTTTAAAACTCTTCTTCTACAATAAGCACGGTATATTTTTTTCTTCCGGCGTAAATACTGGATTCAATTCCTTGGCGAATAGAATCAATTAATGTTTGCTGATGCCAGTTATTCTGCACACTCTGACCCATGTTCATTTGGGTTAATTGCATAGCGCTCTGTTTAAATTGTTCCGGCGTGATAAAGCTTACGTTAGTATTATTTTTCATAGCTAAACTTCTACTTTGTGCGATTTTACTCATTTCGGCTGACTGACTACGAGTCAGTTTTTGAAAAGTTGTGTATGGTTTATTCGTTCGTTGATTTCTGTTCTTTTGCACGTTTCCATTCGTACGTTTTCGTGATGAAGAACTTTTTTCCGACTATTTCTAGGGTTTCATCATCTTTAATATGCAAGGTCGAAGAAATGGTCATTCCTGTTTTAGGAAGTACCAATACCCCAATCCATTCCTGCTTTTTTTCATCATAATTGGTGAGGCTAATCAATACTTTTCCAATCCACTCCGACTTTTCCGCTTCTTTAATAACACCTTCCCAAGAATTCTTTCCGACAGATTGAATCAAAATGACTGATTGCATGTGTTCGGCGTACCAAAGCCCTTCAATCTTTTTGGAATCATCAACGAAACGCAGAAACGGTGTTAAAATTAGGAGCCAAATTATCATGGTTAAATTACCTTACTGTGTGGTTCACGTTAACTGATTATGAAGTTTTCTTATAGCTGATAACAGCCCAAGTGTTAAAGAAAACGGCAAATCCGCAAATCACCATAAAGTGATGTTTCACATCGGCAAACGTGCTTCCTTTCATTACAACCAGACGCATAAAATCGATGAAATACGAAACCGGATTTAAGTAGGCAATCCATTTCGCCCAAAGCGGCATCGCATCAATTGACGTAAATAAACCGCCCATCAGCAAGAATATCATCACAAAGAAAAATGCCAAAGACATGGCTTGTTGCTGAGTTTGTGAATAGTTAGACAATAACAATCCAACACCTAGTACAGATATCAAATACAAAAACAGATAGGCGTAAATCATACCGATATTGCCGGCAGGAACTATCCCGTAAACCAATCGAGCTACAATGAATAAACCCAACGTGAAGACAAAAATTCCGATTACTAAAAACGGAATAAGTTTTGCGAGGGTAAAATGCAGTTTTTTTATGGGTGTAACGTTAATCTGTTCAATCGTCCCCACTTCTTTTTCCTTTACAATGTTAAGCGCAGTCATATACGTTCCTACCATCGTTACCAAAAACACAAGAATTCCGGGAACCATAAAGAAGTCGTAATTCAAACTGGGGTTAAACCAGTTTAAACTGCTTATTGAAATAGTAGGCATTGGCGGAACTTTGGTATCAGGAATCCATTCCATACGGACTTCTGCATTATAACTTTGGATGATTTGTCCCAGATAAGCACCGCCCATATTCGCTTTCACGCCATTTATAGCATTTATCGCCATAAATAATCGCTCTTTGTTTTCGCGAATTAAATTTCGTTCGAAGTTTTCGGGAATTTCTAAAATCAAATCGGCTTTGTCTTCTTCAATCCAGGAAAAGGCTTCATCGAAAGACGTAGTAGTACCGATATTTACAAAGTATCCGCTGGCTGTAATTTTCTGAATCAATTCTTCGGAATACCTGCTTTTATCTACATCAACTACGGCTAAATTGATGTTTTTAATCTCGTAATCTGCCGCCAAAGGTAAAATCATCAACTGAATAATCGGAACAGCGATTATCAATCGCAATAAAGTCGGATTTCGGAAAATCTGCTTGAATTCTTTTTGCAATAAAAAGGATAATGTTTTCATAGTTCTGCCTTTATTTTGCCAATCGAATATTGAATTTTTTCAAACTCATTGTTAATAAAAACGCTGTCATTGATGTAAGAATCAAGGTTTCTTTCCAAATTGACATAAAACCGACTCCTTTTATCATAATGTCTTTTATGATGATGTAATACCATTTTGCCGGCACCAAATTTGAAATTAATTGCAGCGGTAAGGGCATGTTTTCTATCGGAAACATAAAGCCTGAGAACAGCAATGTGGGTAACAACATCCCCATCAAGGAAACAATCATGGCCACCTGTTGTGAGTTTGTAATATTTGAAATGAGCAGCCCCAAGGATAATGCTGTCAAAATCAGTAAGGTGCTTTCTGCATATAACAAAACAATACTTCCGTTAATCGGCATTTCGAGTAGAAAAACGCTTAAGAGTAAAATCATGGTCACGTTTGCAAGCGATAACACCAAATACGGAACGGCCTTAGAAATAATCACCATCAAGGGATTAAAAGGCGAAACAAGTAAGATTTCCATGGTTCCGTTTTCTTTTTCCCGAACGATGGAAACGGATGTCATTAATACAGAAATCAAGGTTAAAATGAGCGCCATTACACCCGGCACAAAATTCGGAGCCCCTTTTAATTCCGGATTGTATAAAAAGCGCATATCGGTCTGGATACTTATCGGAATTGTTGTAGTCAGCATCAATTCTTTTTGATAATCCATGATGATATTGCTCGCATACACGGTTAAAGTATTAGCTGTATTCGGGTCTGATGCGTCGGCAATGAGCTGAACTTCTGCTTTGTTTTCGTGTTGTATATCTTGTTCGAAATTGGGCGGAAATACAACAACCAGCTTAGCTTCTCCGGCTTTAAAAACGGCTTCAATTTCATCCTGATTTCGAATATTCTTTACCAAGTTGAATTGCGGACTTTGTGCAAACTGCTCCGAAATGCTTCGGCTTGCCGGATCGTGTGCTTGGTCGTAAATAGCGATAGACGTATTCTTGATTTCGTTGGTTAGTGCAAAACCAAATAATACTATCTGTGCGATTGGCAGGCCAAACAGCAATAACAATGATTTGGTATCGCGAAACACATGGTAAAATTCTTTTTTGATAAAACTCAAAAACTGCTTCATCTCAATCTCCTGAACGTTTTGCGCCGCGTGCCAATTCAAAAAACACATCGTCCATAGAGCGGGCGTTAAACTGCTTTTTTAAGTTTTCGGGTGTATCCAAAGCTTTGATTTCCCCATCAACCATCATAGAAATTCGGTTGCAATATTCGGCTTCGTCCATATAATGTGTTGTTACAAAAACGGTTATCCCGGCATCTGATGCTTTATAAATTAAATCCCAAAACTGTCGACGTGTAACTGGGTCAACTCCGCCGGTCGGTTCATCTAAAAACACGATGCTCGGTTCATGAAAAATGGCAACAGAAAACGCAAGTTTTTGCTTCCAACCAAGCGGAAGTGAACCAACGAGTGTATTTTCGTGATCAAATAATCCTAATTCATGAAGAAGTTGGTCGGCTTTTACAGCAATTTCTTTGCGCGATAAGCCATAAATACCGCCAAAGAAAGTAATATTTTCCAACACCGTTAAGTCTTCATACAAAGAAAACTTTTGCGACATATAGCCGATGTTTTGCTTGATGGATTCAGTCTGTTTATACACATCGAATCCGGCAATCGTTGCTTTGCCTGAACTTGGAATGGAAAGTCCGCACAACATACGCATGGCTGTAGTTTTTCCGGCTCCGTTTGCACCCAAAAATCCGAAAATCTCCCCTTTTTCAACATGAAAAGAGATTTCGTTCACAGCCGTAAAATCACCGAAACGTTTGGTTAAATTTTCTGCTTCGATCACATAATTACTCATGGCAACCTCTTTTGCGGGTAAAATTCCCGCTGCAAAGTATCCGTTCACAGCGGGTGCAATTCTGACTATTGCCATAAGGCTTATAGTCTAGGGGAAATTCTTTTGCGAAGCTCATAACTCAACCTCGTGTTGCGCTAAACTTTGCTGAATAAAACAATCTTCTATGCCCGGCTCAATGGCTTCCATCTGAACGGTCGGGAATTCTGCCTGTAAGCTCACTTTTAGTTGTTCAGCGGTAACTGAATCTTGTAATGTAATATGATGCCATTCACCAAATGAGAACGCAGAATCAACCAAATTTGAATCTCTTAAAGCATGCAACAAGGCACTCATTTTATGTGCTTTAATCGCATAAAGCGGTTTCGGGTACGAGTTTATGATTTCCTGCGGCGTATTTATGGATAAAATGCTTCCGTTTTGAATAAGCGCAATCCGTTCACACAATGCAGCCTCGTCCATATAAGGCGTTGATACCAAAATGGTAATTCCCTGCTCTTTTAGGCGCCGCAACATTTCCCAAAATTCTTTGCGTGAAACGGCATCAACACCTGTTGTGGGTTCATCCAGAAATAAAACTGTCGGACGGTGAATTAAAGCACAACTTAAAGCCAGTTTTTGCTTCATTCCACCCGATAATTTTCCGGCTCTGCGTTTTTTAAACGGCTCTATCTGCACGTAGATATCTTTTATTAAATCGTAGTTTTCTTCAATGGATGTGTTAAAAACCGTAGCAAAAAACTCCAGATTTTCTTCTACCGTTAAATCCTGATACAAAGAAAACTTACCGGGCATATAGCCTACTCGTTTTCGGATTTCACGAAAATCTTCCACCACATCGAACCCGTTTACACTTGCCGTTCCTGAATCGGGAATCAACAAGGTTGTAAGCATTCGGAAAATGCTGGTTTTTCCGGCTCCGTCCGGACCAATCAGGCCAAAGAGTTCTCCCTTTTTTACTCCAAAGGAAACGTCTTTCACAGCCTGAACTGCTCCGTTTTCGTAGGTTTTGGTGATATGATTTAGTTCAACGTCGTACATAAAATCAGAACTGAACTTCGCCGTACATTCCAATTTTGAATCGCCCGTCGTTTTTCACACGAACTTTAATCGCATACACACGATTTGCACGTTCATCTTTTGTCTGAATGGCTTTGGGTGTGAATTCCGATTTATCACTAATCCAAAATAATTCACCTTCCGTTGCTTGGTAAGCGCCGTTTCCGTCATCGGTTCGAACGGTTACTTTTTGTCCGATTTTTATTTGTGCAAGTTGATTACCGCTCACGTACGCTTTTAATTCCATAGTTTCCAAATCAGCGATTTTGTATAAGGCTTTTCCGGGTGCAGCCATTTCGAACTGTTCTGCATATTTAGTAAGAACGGTTCCTTTTACAGGATTGATGATTTTACTTTTTTCTAACTGATCTTCTACCTGCAATAACTGAATTTCTAAGGCTTCCGCTTCTTTATCTAAGCTGTTGATCTGAAGACTTAAATTCGATTCTTGAGCTCTCAATTGTTTTTGCAAGACTTGAATTTGTGCGTTCACATCATCCAATTGTTTGGTTGTTGCTGCATTTCCGGCAATCAATTTTTCTAAACGTGCCTTTTCGGTTTTTGCTGTTTCCAACTGCTCTTTTAATGCGGCAATTTGAAGGCCTAAATTCGGTTTTCTGTTTTTCACAGCTTCTATTTGCGCTAGTAACTGACGTTTTTTCAAATACAATTGGGTGCTGTCAACAAATCCGATTTCTGTTCCGGCGCCAAGTTTATCGCCTTCCTGAATGGAAAAGGATTGCAAAATTCCGGCTGACTGAGCTGAAATCACATATTCGGTTGATTCAAAATTCCCGCTTGCATCGAAATTCTTTTCATCATTCGAACAAGCCTGAATCAACAAGACAAATGCGATGAGTGTGATAGATGTTTTCATGTTCCGTTCCTTAATTTCCTGAAGTTAATTTCTGTGTGTATTGTGCCATTAGCCATTGTAATTCATGCACTACCAAATTTTGGCGGGTTGACTCCTCTGCATGTACATGGCTTATATATTCGGTACTGGTAATTGTGCCTTGTTCCAGTTGAGTTGAAGCAGTTTGTTTTATTTTTTCGCGCAAGCTTAATTGTTCTTTATCTACAAGAATCAATTGTTGCCATTTTTCCATTTCGATGGATTGCTGCGTTAATTGCAATTGCGTGTTAAAAACAAAAGCTTCTTTTTGAGATTCAATCTTAGATTGCTGAATCCCGATTACTTTTTGTTCTTTGGATTGGGTGTAATACGAACTCAAATTCCATTGCAAACGCAATCCGCCGATGTAATAAAACGCCATATCATTATCGAGCATATTCAGCGCAGGTCTTCCCAATCCTGATTGCAGAAACAGATTAAATCTCGGATATGTTTTGGTTTTTAGGATAGATGATTGAGCAGAAAGCATATGCTGTTGCGATGCAAACAATGCCAATTCCGGGCGGTGAATTTCTGAGGAAAGCATTAATGAATTCGGCGTTTCAAACGCGGTTTCAGCGTCTATTTTTTTATTGATGAAAGACGCCAACATTGCTTTATACGCTTCTAATGCCGCATTCAATTCAATTTCTTTTTGTTTGATGTTTAGGATGTCTGCTTTTAAAACATCTTCCGCACCCGGAATCGCAACCCCGTTTTCTACGGCTGATTTCGTTGTGGCAAACGCATTTTCTAAATCACTTTGGGTAATACGCAATTGTTTAATTTGCTCCTGCAACAATAAAATGCCAAAGTAAATTTGTTGAACGCGCTGTTTTACAGCATATAAGTCCACCTCATTTTTCTGATAATCTGCCTGAGATTCGGCATGTATACGCGCTTTTTGATGTTTATTAGTAAACAAATCGGTCAATGACTGATTTACTTCGCCGTATAATTTGTATTGGTCTTTACTCATTTCGGTTGGTGTAAAACCCGGAATCGGGACCGACAACTGGGTTACATCACTTTGATATGTAGCCTGTCCGACAACCGCAATCTGCGGCCAAACTGAACGATTTACATTTTCGAGTGAATAGTCTTTGGCCTGTTCATTTAACGAACGCTGCCGTGTTAAGGGAAAAGATTGTTCTGCCCAAACAAAACTGGAATCCAGACTAACTTGTTTTATCTGAGCGGAAAGCTCAAGATTCGACAGCAAAATGAGGAATCCAAAGGTGAGATATGATTTATGTTTTATCATTCGATTTAAACATTTGATTAATTGAAATTCAAAAAAAAGCCCGCTTTTATACTTGCGGACTAGGCTTTAACAAAAGTCGAATCCACTCCGGAATCATTTTCTTACGCTCGTGCATCAATTCGATGTACTTGTCTTGTGGAATATCACCGATGGTGCGCAACATCGGTGAAGCCACAAACGGAAACACAATAAAACCCATCACATTCATCACAAAATGAATCGGTTGCATGGGCGCAATCTCACCTTTTTCAGCCGCAGCCTGAAACTGGCGCATAAAAACGGATTGCATAATTACTTGTTTGATGGAAAACTGCTCTACCATTAAATCCGGATTTTGCTGTAATTCACCCAAAATAAAAATGGGAAGCGTTGGATTTTTTGTCAGCATATCGATGTATTTATCAACCAAAACAGGAATTTTTTCATACAACGTGGTTGATTCATCATTAAAAACAGTTGCAATAGATTTAATAAAAGCACTTAGCGACTCCGCCATAATGAGCTGAAACAACTTCTCTTTGCTTCGGAAATAATAATTCAACAAAGCCAGATTAATTCCCGCTTCTTCGGCAATATCTCGTGTCCTTGTAGCAGCAAAGCCTTTTTTGTGAAATACAACTCGGGCGGCCTGCTTAATCTTTTCCTCAGTGGAAAGTTCGTTTTCTATGTTTTCGCTTTGGTTTGACATACGCTTGCTTTAATTCTGATGTAAAATTACATCAAACAAAATTTTAAAACAAACATTTTAATCAAATGATTAAAATTAAATTTACGTATCTATCTACTACGATTGAATCTTCCTTAGAACTCCGGATTGTGTCCAACATTTGTATCATGTACGATACACTTTTATCATTTAAGTCCCCTTTAAAACTCATTTACGATGATTTACTGAATTAAAACACCCAAATTATTTTTTTAAAAATGCAGTAGATTAAAGTGAAACTGGCACCCGTTTAAACCAATTTCGGCAACACGTAGAACATCGATGCCAATGCCAAACAAGCCAGAAAAAACCAGAATGAATCCCGAATCGGCTTTAAAGAAAGCTTAAACTGTGAACCGTACTCGTTCCAAAGTTTTGCCACTTGGGAACTATCCGATTTCCAGTTATCAGAAAGAGAATTAAGCTCAGGAATTTGCTTTTTAACACGCTCCAACATCTGCTCATCCTGACGTTTATCCGTCACAATTAAATAGTGAAACACAAGCCACGAAATCGGAATAAATACAAGAATGATATGCAGCCAATTAAATCCCGGAGATAAAAAACGCCCTGTAACCTCAATAAACATTGCCAGAGAAGCGATGCGAATGAGTCCGGCGAACGACACAATCCATTGGAACTGTTTTATTTTTTTATGAAAATCCTGAGAAAAAGCCATCTGTATTAATTTCAGCAAATATACTGATAAACCTACTTTTGAATCGGCATTGACATTAATCCATCTGAAATCAGCGTGCCGCAATTACCTTTTTACTGTTCTCTTTCGCGGATGTATTCCCTATTTTCGGACAAAAATTTCGGCTTCATAATCATGATTGTAACCATTTTAGGCGCTCGTCCGCAGTTCGTAAAAGCAGCAGTAGTTTCTAAAGCTTTCACTGAAAAAGGCATCAAAGAAACGATAATTCACACGGGGCAACATTACGACCATGCCATGAGCGGTGTATTTTGGGATGAGTTAGGCATTCCTGCGCCTGAAATCAATTTACATGTGGGTTCGGGTTTGCACGGTAAACAAACGGGGGCGATGTTGGAGCAAATTGAAGCCTATTTGGTAGCGCATCAACAAGAAATTACCGCTTTAATGGTGTATGGCGATACCAATTCCACTTTGGCGGGAGCTTTAGCTGCATCCAAATTACACATTCCGGTAATTCACGTTGAAGCCGGACTCCGTAGTTTTAACCGAACCATGCCCGAAGAAGTGAATCGCGTACTTACCGATCATATTTCCGATCTTTTGTTTTGTTCTTCTGATGTGGGCGTAAATCAATTAGCAACGGAAGGTGTAACAAAAGGGGTGTATAATGTGGGTGATGTGATGTTCGATGCGCTTCTCACCTTTTCCGAAATTGCCAAAACGAAAGTAAAACTCGCCGATGTTATTACTTTTGCCGAAGGAGAATTCCTTTTGGCGACCATTCATCGCCCGGCAAATACCGATTCACCCGAAAACCTGAACCAGATTTTAGAAGCATTTAAAGCCATTGAAAAACCAATCGTTTGGCCGGTTCACCCAAGAAACAAAGCGCGATTAAGCAGCATGAACCTGCCTAAAAATCTGCATCTCGTTGAGCCGCAGCCTTATTTCAACATGATCACCTTGTTGGATTCCTGCGAAACAGTACTAACCGATTCGGGCGGGCTCCAAAAAGAAGCCTACTGGAAAGGAAAACCTTGTATAACTCTTCGTGATGAAACGGAATGGGTGGAAACCTTGGAAAACGGCTGGAATCAGTTGACTGGAGCACACAAGGATAAGATTGTGAACGCATATCACACCAAGCCAACTGCCGAATGGAAGCCTATTTATGGTGATGGAAAAGCGGCAGAAAAGATTGTTGATGTGGTGAAAGTATTATCTCATAATCTATGAAAGATCCTAAACACCTAAGGCTAAATGAAATACTATGAACAAATAGTTGAGCAAATCAAAAAAATTATTGAGCTTGACACCAATGAAACAGAATGGTTCCTTTCACTTTTTGAAAAAAAGACGTACAAGAAAAAAGAGTGGATTTTACGTTCCGGAGAAGTATGCAAATACGAAACATTCGTGCTTAAGGGTTGCCTTAAGATTTTTTACACTGACCAACAAGGCACAGACAATACTGTAAAGTTTGCAATTGAAAACTGGTGGGCCTTAGATCTTCAGAGTTTTGAAACTCAAACTCCAGCTTTCTATTCAATTCAAACCCTTGAAGACACGATAACATTTCGAATTAGCAGAGAAAATCATCTTCTGCTCTATGAAAAAATTCCAAAATTCGAGAAGTATAAAAGAATGATGTATCAAAACGCTTACATCTTACTGCAACATAGAATGACACAGCAGCTTTTTGAAGTTGCAGAGGAAAAGTATCAACATTTTACTGATAAATACCCCGGACTTGAGTTGAGAATATCTCAAAAAGAAATTGCTTCCTATTTAGGAATTACACCTGAATTTTTGAGTATGCTTCGAAAAAAGAGAATGGAGCAATCGATTTCTTAAACTAGTTTAATGGTAATCGTTTTCATGCAAAGTAGTTTTAATTGATTAACATCATTAACAAAATTAAATCAGTCATGAAACTACTTTTATTTGCTACTCAAAACGATTGGATTGGATTTATACTTCGAATTACACTAGGAGTAATTATGTTTCCACATGGTGCTCAAAAACTATTTGGCTGGTTTGGTGGATTTGGCTTTACTCCAACAATGGATTTTTTCACCAAATCAATGAGCCTTCCTTGGATTATATCTATTTTGGTCATTATAGTTGAGTTTTTCGGCTCTATTGGCTTAATTATTGGCATTACAAGTCGATTATGGGCATTCGGCCTAATGATTATTATGATTGGGGCAATTTTAACCGCTCATATTAACTTTGGTTTTTTTATGAACTGGTTTGGAAATCAAACTGGTGAAGGATATGAATATCACTTGTTAGTAATTGGCATTTGCCTTGCAACAATCGTATCAGGAAGCGGAAAGTTTTCTATTGATTCAATAATTATCCAGTGACTTATCACGCTCAAACTCATTCGGAAAACGATATTCACACAAATGCGCTTAAATCCGAAATCAATTTCCTACATACTTCCCACAAATCGCGCACCGGGACGATTCGTGTGATACAGCATTACCATATTTGTAGCTTCTTGTCGTTTCTGTTTGCTGTCCGGCATTTTCTGATACATTCTTGAAAACGTTGTATTCTCTTTCATCCCGTTCGATAAACGGAACAAGCGCTTAGTTTCAGCCAAGTGAGTAGTGCCTTGCGTTTCAAAAAACGCTTTAAAAATCTCATGAAAATCCGGCGATAAAATGAGCTTAAAATTCTCGGGAAGTTGGTCTTCAACTACTTCGATTTCTGCTTCAGTTCGTTGATACGGATTTTTGTTTTTGGGATGTTTGTCTTCCGGACGCTGACCATCTTTCGGCAAATTAAAGGTTGGCGAAACAGTAAACGATTGAATCGGATTGGGGCCTACAATCGGAGTTCCTGCTTCGGTCATCACCGGAGGATGTAAAACGGCACTATTTACAGCGTTAAATTGCATTTGCCGTATCTTATCGGAAGTTCATCAACCTAAATTAACCCATGCAAAAACTTTTTTTATTCGATTTAGACGGTACCGTTTTAAAAGTTCAGAATACGATTATGGCTGCAATTGTAGATAAATCGTTAACAATCAGCGGATTGGAGCACGAAATTAAAAGTGAAAAAAAGTTTGCCGGGCGAACCGATAAAGATATTTTTTATTCTTTTGTTGATGCTGAAAATCACGAACGTTATCATCAACTTAAAGAAGCATACATTCAATTAATGCTCAATGAATTAAAACCCGAACATGTTTCGCTCATTTCAGGTGTTCAGGAAGCTTGCCATTGGCTGGTTGATTCCAACTTAACATGGGGTTTATTAACAGGAAATTATGAACGCTCAGGTTTGCAGAAAGTTCGTTGTTCCGGCTTTCCGCTTCCCGTTTCGTTTGGTGTTTTTGGTGATGAGTACGCTCATCGTAATCATTTAGCAGCCAGCAGTTTAGCAAAAGCAGAAGCTCATTTTGGACATGCCTTTCTGCCTGAAGAACTGGTAATTATCGGTGATACGCCAAAGGATATTGAATGCGCAAAAGTGAACGGATTTATTAGTGTAGCAGTGAGTACCGGCGGATACTCAAAAGAAGAACTTTTTGCATGTAAACCGGATTTTTTAATTGAATCGCTTTCGGAATTACCTGCACTTTTTTAAAGTAGCTTAAAGATATTTACGTACTTATTGTCAATTCATTTCATAGTACTGCGTATCACTGAGTATCAATTCATGGCGCTAAGGTGCTTTCAAATGAGGGAATCTCTTTGAATTTTCGGTCTGGTTATCGCTTATTGATTCTGCAAAATCCCAATTGACATGAGACTCCCGTATGCACGGGAGTGACAACTTTTTCGTTCACTTCATCATCTAATCATCTAATCATCTAATCATCTAATCATCTAATCAATATTCGAAACGCCAACGCAAATCCACACCGGAACGGTCATCACTTGATTGAGTAAGTACCAAATCCAAATTGTTTTTTATCAGATACTCAATAACAACCTGACTCACAGGGTCGGCACCGCCCAACTGCTGAACAATAGCCACAAACGTTCGCTGATTAATATATTTACCCGCACGAACAGAAGTACCCGCTCCGGTTGATGCTGCCGAGTTATCAATTTCTACTACATCTATTCCCAGCTTTTCCGTTGCGTACGATTCCACACGGTCTAAAAGCAAACCCACTGCCGCATCAGAAACCGAACCATTGGATGTACTATTGCCCGCAATACCTTGTTGCCAACCCATTAAAGCGGCAAACGGACGCCCGAAAATGGTATAACTCACAATATCTTCCAATTCCATATTCGGTTCACTTTTGAACGTAAATTTCGGCTCATTTACCGTTCCTTCAATCACATACCAAATTTTCACATCCTGCGGTTGACGCAATACATAACTGGTTTCAATAGCTAAAGTCGGATTCGTTGGATCACCATTAAACACAAACTGACCTTTATCTAAATTAAAACGCTTCGAAAACTGTTTGGCGTAACCACGGCGGGTGTTAAACTCGCCAAACATCTGGAAATCATCGTTTTTTTGTTTTACAAGTTTGGTTTCACCGTATAGTTCCACGCTCAATTCGGGGTATTCCCGATTTCGAACCCAAACATCGTTTTTAGCGGTAACTACAATTTCTGCTTGCAAGCCATTATATATCTGTGTGATATATTCCTGATTTGAATCTTCGTTTTCGAGTTCGATAGCCTCAACTGACTTAGCGCCAAAATTTTCCAGATACACATCTGCCGTATTCGCTGAAATGGAACCGGATAAATCCAGATTGGTGATATCGCCCGATAGTGCTAAACTGGTATTAATTTTCGCCTTCAAATTACGTGTATCTGAAACCTGTAAGTTCTTGGCGGACATTATCAAATTAACGTATTTTGGCTGAAGTTTTTCAGATGTTATTTTGCCGGAAACCGATGCAGAACCCGTATTTGATTTTAAGGTGAATGTATTCAGGTTAATGCTTTGTCCTTCGAAATCTATTTGTGTTTCAATATCTCGGAGCACAATTCGATGCGGAACCAATTCAACACTTCCTTTTTCGATATTAAAATATCCGTCGAACTGTGGTTTCCCAATAGTACCTTTTAAACCTAAATCGACTTTCAGTTTACCTGACAAACGATTAAGCTGTTCTTCATCCAATAAATCATTAATCGTACTTAAATCGAAGGAATTGGCTTTGGCTCGAATTGCAAAAGAATCGGAATCTTTTGGCAAGATTTTTCGATGATTTTTTAAGTCCAGATAAAGAGGTATGTAACCGTCAATTTCGGCAACTCGTTTGCCTAATGAGTGAATAAAACCCGAAAGTAACAGTTGGTTTTTCACAGGATTATAATCGGTTGCAGCTCTAATTGAATCAACCAAAACACCATTCAGTAACAACGAATCTAGTTTTATACCGGATACTATTTTCGGGTTTTCAGTTGTTCCCGTGAGTTCCCATTTTGCCTGTAATTCACCGCTCACTTTACCAAATTGAACCGAATCAAATAAAGCCTGATAGTCGGCTAATTCCGTTTTTTGCAATTCTATTTTTGCAGTTAGCGGTCGCTTATAAAACTCATCTTCATGTGTGGACGGGTCACCCAATTTAAAAGGAACATCCATTTGAGCAAGAAACCAAGGTGTTTCCTGTCTAAAAATTTCCAGCTTTGTAGTTAAGCGCTCCTGTTTAATCTCCGAATTGAAAAACAAGGTATCAAACTGAATATGTTGAATACGAACCGGACTTACTGCTAACGAACTGAGCATTTCAAGAGAATCGCCTTCATGCGTGAAATGTATATGTCCGCTTGTTAAAAATTCCGCATCAATCGGTGATACCAATGTGGCATAAGCTGCCGAAAAGTCGATGTTTTTCAAGTCTAGCTCAACCCGCTGAATCTTTTTTGTTACATCAACAAAAGAACGAACAAATGCATCTTTCGATTTCACCATCATGGTATCCATCACAAAATGTTCACCGTTATACAACCATTTTACCGGTGTTTCTAACTCAAAATCTCTGCGGATACTTTGGAAATCAACCTGATAAATTCTACCCTGAACCTCGAAAGAATCGTTCTTCTTTAGTTTTCCCTGAACCGTTGTTCGTAAATCGGCTGCGTGTTTTTCCAATAGTGAAAAATTGAGCCCGACTTCCGCACTTATGGTATCAACACAAACAATCCCTTTTGTATTGATGGCAAAATCGCGTAATTGTCGAGTTCCGTATTTGGGATTCAATGCTTTTAAACTGGAATAAAATTGCGTTGTATCTCTTATTTGTAATTGCAAATCACCACGAATGGCTTCCAGTTGCAAAGAATCGAGCATCACTGAATCTAAATCGAGCGAACCATTCAGGCTTAAAAAATTAGTAGCCGGACGCAACTTCCCTTGCAGTTGACCTCGCAATTGTAAGTCTTTTAAACCGAGAAGAGGGGCAAATTTTTCTAAATTTTTGAAAACAAGTTGAGCATCAAGTTCATTTTTGCCATCAAGAATATTTAATACAGAGCCTTTTCCGCTTAGTTTGGCATCAGCAAAATCGCTCTTTAATTGAACCAAATTACTGCTTAGAATTCCATTTTCAAGTTTAAAATTGCCGCGAAGTGAGTCGATTCGACTGCCTAGAAATCGCGAACTATCCATTCTTGCCGTTGCCGAAATTTGCATGGTTGATGGATTGATTCCATTGCCACGCCCTTCAAAAACAAACTTTAAATCGGACTTTAGAAAACTCAGAGGCTCTATATCAGCAATATTTAATCCGTTCGAAGCAAGTTTAAATGAATAGCCGGGAACAGAATCCGTTTGTAGATAATCGGCTTTTACTTCAATCTGAGAACGATTTAACTGCATAAGCAGAGTTGTAAACGCACGCTTATTATCGTATCTGAACGTTAACGAAGACTGTTTCAACTCCGTTTTTTCAACTGATGACGGATTAATTTCCGTTTGTACTGAAATCCCGTTTAGTTCGTCCGGTTTAAGTCCGAAACCTGCAAATCGGGTTATTGAGTTGATGTTTGTCTGAATAGAAACCGGCTTCAACCAGGATTTAAGATTTACTTTTTTGGCTTGAATACGTCCTTTCCACGCCGCATGATTATTCAAAGAATCTATTTGCGCTTCAACTACAATCTCACCGCCGCTTCTCCTTACGGTTGAGTACAACTGAACCCGCTCTTTAACTTGTTGAGCGCCAAAACTTATCGCGTCGATATTCACTTCAGAAGTATTCAATTTTTGAATAAAACCGCTGAGTTTTGCATTGCTGGTTAGCGGCTCAAAAACCGGAACCGAACCGGAGACTTTCAACGACAGACTATCCCATTTTACCTGTTCTTTTAGTTTTAATAAGGATCCAATATTTGTTTTTCCTGATTGGATGAGAACTTCGGTTAACAGCGGACGCTTATTGTAAACACCTTCCACTTGAACCATTAACGAATCAACTGATTCACTGTTTAGATGGACTTGAGCTCCATACAAGGATTCTTTTCCATAGAAACTCACTTGCATATTCAAATCTTCCTGAACCGGACTTTTTTGCTCCAACGCTTTTAAATCCTGCCATGCAAAATCATCCATTTTTAAACCGCCTTTTATCTCAGGTTGAGATGCTGAATGGTCGATAACAGCTTGTAGTTCAAATTGCGAACGTGTGGTTGCCAGTAACAATTTCCCGATGGAAACCTGATTTTGATTGGCTTTCGCATTCAAAGCCAAGCGAAGGGTATCGTTAATTTTTTGATGATAAAACGAGAAATCGAGCATGTTTAAATCAACCCGATATCCATTTTCAGATACTTCTATTCCGCTATTAATTTGAATACCGTAAATAAACAATGAATCTTGTTTGGTATAAAGGGGTGTTTTTAACAACAATCCGGCATCTGAAACAACGAAATCAAGCAGACGCACATCGGGCATGATTGTGGTAGAATCATTTGTTTCGGGAATCAATTTCATGATGGATAAGGAAGAATCCGGCAATTCACGGATTGTAATCTTTGGTTTAAATACCTGAATGGATTTCACTTCATGAGTAGGGAAAATCAAGTTCCACAAACTGTATTCAACCCGAATGGAATCAACGTTTAGATGCTCGCCGATGTGTACCTTATGTACGCTCACATTGCTGAATAAATTTCCTGAAAAACGTTGAATCTCAATCGGTTCTGTTAACACAGTCTGCAAAGTCGGGTGCAACATTTCCAAGGTTTTTTCTTTTGCCCAATCTGTTTGCCACAGGCCGAATACCGCCAACATCAATAAAACAACTACACCGATTAAACTTCCCAAACTGAGAAGCGCAATCTTTGCGAAGCGATATGTTTGTGAGTTTTGCATTAAAACGGATTTCCAATACTTAGGTGAATTCCCCAACGACGAATAGCACCATAATAATTTGTACCCTGATACATTCCCAAATCCGCTTCGGTTGGGTTTATTTTATAGGCAATATCTAAACGAATCGGTCCCAATGGAGTATCATAACTAATTCCACCGCCGACACCATATTGAAATCCTCCAAATGCAGTTCCGGGTAATACTTCAACATTCGGTATTAAATTATTCATAATGTCTATATCGGATACACTTCGCCAAATTTGTCCGCCATCTAAAAAGACAGCCAAACCCATTCCTCTAAACGGAAAATCAATCTTTTTTCGGATTTCAGTTGAGAATGCATATTGAACTTTCCCACCGGTTGATACATATCGATCGAAGCTTCCGTCATCATTAAAACGAACCCGTTTGGGGCCTAAATCATCAATCAGCCAACCACGCACGGAACTTGTTCCACCGGCATACAATCGAACCGCGGCAGGAATGTCATCAGCGCTGGAAGCGTTAATAAAACCGGATTGAATCTTAAGAGCCACCTGCATGGTTTTGGAGAGACGAATATATCGGCGCAAATCCAGAGTTATTTTTTCGTATTTGTAGGTTCCTGTTCCTAAAAAACCTGAAAACTCCACAAAAGGTGCAAAGTACCAACCGATTTCACGTTCAATAAATCCTTGACGGTATAAAGCACCAAACTGAATCGCAGAAATATTATACAATTCTAAGCTATCGCGATTAATCGTTCGGGTTGTTTTTTCCCCTATTTGGTTTACCGTGTATTCATAAGCCACAGAAGATTGCAATTCCAACGAATGCTGATAAATGAAAGCGTTATTTATACCAAAACGACTTAAGGTGTAAGAATACTCGTTTCGATACTCGGCGAAAGGAGACGTCTGCGTTCCGCTTTTTGTATTAAACACATACGGAACGTTGTAATCAATCGCAGCCCGCGCCTGACGAACTTCAAAATCGTAGTTTAACGACGAACGGGTTTTAAATGTAATACTGTGTGCGTTTCCAAACGGGTTTAAATGAGTCCAAGCGACTTCTCCGCGAACAATTTCTTCCGTACCTAAACCACCGCGAATCAATAATTGTCGAAGCGGATTTTCTTGTAAACGTATTAGCAATGAAACAGTGGAATCTTCTGCTTGCTTTGGAATATTTATTGTAACGAAACGGAATAAATGATGGTTAAACAGTTCCTGCTGTGCTTCCCCGAGTTTTTTTTGACTGAATAATCTGCCTGTTTTCAATGTAGATTCCCGCAACACGTACTTTTTATCTACACTCGTATTCCCGATTACTTGAATGGAATCGATTATGGCTTTTTTTCCGGTTTCGAATATTAATGTGAGGTCTGCTTTTTTTTGAACCGAATCAACGATAGAAGATAAGGTTACCTGAGCGTATGGATAACCTAGATTTCGCAAAACCTGTACAAAACTACCGCTTACTTCCTGTATACGAACCGTTTCAAAACGTTTTCCTACACGCAGCGGTTGTTTGTTTGCTTGTGCAATCACATCTTTATCGCTCAATAATACTTCTTTTTGGGCCTCATCAATCTGAAAACCAACTGAACGAATGATAATCGGTTCACCCTCTTTAATGATGAATTTCAAATTGCGTTGCCACCATTTTTTACCTTCCGTAATCTCCAAATCAACTTTTACATCGGCGAAGCCGCGTCTTTTATAAAACCGCTCTAAGCGAACAACATCTTTTCGGGCTTCGGAATCGCTAAACTCAAACCCATCAGCATCATTATCAAACCAACGCTCCATGTAAGTCATTCCCTCCAAAGCGATTACTTCTTCAAGAACAATTGAGTTGTATGTAAGATTCCCTTCAAACTTTATGCTCCAGACTTTCAGAGAGGAAGGCTCTTTAGCTGAAATACGCAAAGGCGTGAGCAGCAAACTCACACCAAAAAACAGGATACCAACCGTAACTCTCAGGATTGATGTATAAAGTTTTGTTTCAATCACGTATTTTTCAAAAACATTCGTTTCGTATGCAATAAGTTCTATTTTCTACACCTGATAGGTCATGATTTGTTTCACTTATCGCGCCACACTTTATCTAAACGGGTAAAAGTAAGTGTAAACGAAGCACAACCCAAATATGTATGCGTTTTACGCGGAATAAAGTCTGATTTTCTATTTTGACTAAAGCCAACCAAAGTATTCGTTCCTTGCTAAGTCCTGCCATTGAGGATTATCTGAAAGTGATTTTTAAACTTCAGCAAACTCATGGAAGTGCCAATACCAAACTAATTGCTGACACGATGAATTATTCTGCGGCATCTGTTACGAATATGATTAAGAAGTTGGCAACAATGGGCTTAGCTGACTACCGTTCTCACCGTGGTGTAACTTTAACAGAATCCGGTGAAAAAGTAGCATTAGAAGTTATTCGTCACCATCGCTTATTAGAATTATATCTTAGTGAAGTAATGGGCTACTCTTGGGATGAGGTTCATGCAGAAGCTGAAAAGTTAGAACATCATATTTCTGAGCAGTTTGAAGATACCATAAGCGCTATGTTGGGACATCCGAAATTTGATCCGCACGGCGACCCGATTCCCGCAAAAGACGGCTCCATTCCACATTATGAAAGCGATTTGTTATCTGATGCCCGCATCGGTGAAACATATATTATCCGACGCATTGAGGAACAATCTCCAGAATTCTTGCGCTATGTTGCTGAGCTTGGTTTAAAGCCGAATACCGAAATCTTATTAGCACAAAAAGATCCGTTTAACGGCCCCATTCGATTAGAAATAAAAGGCTTACCGCTCATTATTGGTTTTGAGGTTGCCAAATCTTTACATGTTGTCCGCGCTGATTAACGCTTCAGCACTTCCTCTATAATGGTATATAATAATTGAGCGGCGCGTTTTCCGCTCATTCCTTGGATATCAACCAAAGGGTTTAACTCAACAATATCTACTGAGCGCAGATTCTTATTTTTGATGATTTTCTTTACCAGTGATTTCAATTCGGAAAATGAATATCCGTTGGGATTTGTAGCACTTACTCCCGGCATTTCACTTTGATCGATCACATCCAAATCTACAGTGAGATAGGTTTCTGTCTCAGTAATTGGAATGCGAACTTCTTCACCCATCCATTGAATACTTCCTTTGCTTCGAACGCGATCGGCATGATGTTCAGCAACTGCGAAACGCTGCGCACCAATAACATGATAAGCTTCTAAAGCTTTTGACGAATGATTCATCGCTTGCAAAAACGGTGAACCGGAATGCCCCAAACCACTCTTTAAATCCCGTACATCGGTATGCGCATCCAAATTGATGATGCTTACATTGGTTTTCCGTTTGGTATATGCTAAAAAGTGTCCGTAAGCGGTTTCGTGTCCGCCGCCAAGTACAATCGGAAACAATCCTTTTTCTAAACAATCGGCTACTACATCACCTAAACGATGCTGAGCTTCATCTAAACTCAGATTTTCGCAATCAATATTTCCAACATCTGCAATGAATCCGGCTACTAAACCTATCTGCGGAACCCAACGATACAAATTAGATCGAATTGCATCCGGTGCAAATCTCGCTCCTGCTCTTCCTCCGTTTCTTCGCACACCTTCATCAACTGGAAACCCAATGAGAACGATTTTTGTTTGTGTTTGAATTTCTTGGGAAATCAACGAAAAAAGGCGAATATCCTGCGGCTCCAATCCGGCAATCGGACTAAAATTATACGGTTTTAACATGCTCTAATAATTGAACTAAATCCCCTGTTAATGATTCGCGAGAGTAACGAATATATTTTTCGCTCATTAATTCATCCCTGTCGAATTTCCAATCATCATACAGCTTGATGATAGTTTTTTTTATGTTTTCACGATCATCATGCTCCAATAATACGCCTGATTCCGTTTCTCTCAGCAGGTTTGCCACATCTCCATTCGTATTACCCAAGGCTAAAATCGGACGCTTAGCGGCTAAATATTCAAATACTTTTCCTGTCAATATTTTCTCTGAACCGCTAGTTCTATTAATACTTAGCAATAATACAGCTGCCCTTTTTTGTTCGGTTACTACTTCACTGTGCGGAACATATTCAACAAATTCAAAATGTTGATTTAAACCTGCTTTTGCAATACCATCCCGAATTTTCAGATCTAATTTACCAATGCACCTGAGTCTAAAATCCATTTCAAATCCGGGGTAATCTTCACAAAGTTCAGACAATACCTCAAATAATTCTGTCGGGGTTTGCGATGGCATAAAGGTTCCGATGTGAACAAGCGAAAAGTGCTCATCTTTAGGTGTTGGTAGCGTTACATAATCATCGGCATCAAAACCATTTGTAATAACTGTAATGGGCTTATCCGTTTTCTTTTGAAACTCTTTCTTCATGGATTCGCCAACAACGAGAATTGAATCTGCCGATTGAAGAACCTGCTTCTCTAACTCTAAATGTCTTCTTTTTGACCTCTCGGTTAACATTAAATCATCGAAATAATAAATCTCTGTCCAAGGATCTCTAAAATCAGCTATCCAAGGAATATCGAACTGTTCTCGCAAGCCTTTGGCAATCATGTGCATAGAATGCGGAGGACCGGTTGAAATAATCACATCAACCGGATTTTTTTTTAACCAATCTGATAGATATTTGATAGACGGTTTTATCCAATAACGACGTGCATCAGGAATAAAAAAGTTACCTCGTATCCAAACCGATAAAAACTCTGCCCAATTGCTTTTCTTTTTTTCTGACAAAAATCCGGTTTGTATTCGGTCTGATTTTTTCAAACCCAAAAAACGTTTATAAAACGTATAGGGCTCCCAGATCGCTTGTGTAAGAATTTCAGCTTCGTGAGGAATATCGTTGTATAAACCGGTATCTGCGATTGGGATTTCCGGATTTGAGGGTGTATAAACGATGGGTTTCCATCCGAAAGAGGGTAAGTACTTGGTGAATTTTAACCAACGTTGAACTCCTGAACCTCCGCTTGGCGGCCAATAATAACTTATGATTAAAACTCTTTTTTTTAATTCCATGCGCGCAAATTACACAAGATTAAGGAGTTTATTTTCTGATATCTGAAATTGCTTATCGACTAAAATCAGATAAATACATTCAATTTTCATAGCCTCACCAACGACATTCTAATCCTAATTTCATTAACGCTTTCAGAGTCATTCCCATCTTATTTATATACAACCATAGCAAAAAACCTAAATAGCATTAACAAACTAGTGTATTTAACCTCATTTTTTTAGTTAATAAAAAAATTTTTTTTGTGTCTGCAAGCGCTTTTCTGAATTACCAGTTTACTTATAGAGCTTCTGAGTAAAATGTGCTTAATTTTTTTCTTGACTTTTGATTCATTTACTTTAAATATTAAGGCGAATTCATAATTACACCTTATCAACTTTGTTGTAACATGAAAAAATTAGTATTTCTTTTTGGCTTAACTCTTTGTTTACCTCTTATAGGTATCGCTTCTGATAATGTAGAAATGAACGCGTCTCTATTACAGGCAGATCCGCTTTCAGGAAAAACGTTCGCGGATTTCCTTTGGTTGATGATTGCCGGTTTCTTAGTGTTTTTTATGCAAGCAGGTTTCGCTTTGGTTGAAGCCGGATTTACGCGAGCAAAAAACGTGGCTAATATCATGATGAAAAACATGATGGATTTTGCTCTTGGAACAATCGTTTTCTGGGCAATCGGCTTTTCTTTTATGTATGGTGAATCAATTGGTTCTTTTATAGGGTTCAGCAATTTCTTTCTCTCTGATGCCATTTTACCGGATGGAAACCTGAACGCATGGATGTACGCAGATTGGTTTTTTCAAGCCGTATTCGCTGCTACTGCTGCAACCATTATTTCAGGAGCCATGGCTGAGCGCACAAACTTTATCGGCTATCTTGCTTACACCGTTTTTATAACAGGTTTAATTTATCCAATCGTTGGTCACTGGATTTGGGGCGGCGGCTGGTTATCAAAATTAGGATTCCATGACTTTGCCGGCTCAACTGTTGTACACAGCGTTGGTGCATGGGCAGGTTTAGTGGGAACCATTATTTTAGGTCCTCGCATTGGTCGTTACTTAGAAGGTAAAGCCCAACCAATTAAAGGTCACTCTGTTGCACTTGGTACTTTAGGCGTGTTCATCTTGTGGTTTGGTTGGTTCGGATTTAATCCCGGTTCAACTTTAGGCGCTGATTTCTCTTTTGCACGTATTGCAGTTACAACGAATATGGCAGCCGCAGCCGGTGCAACTGCTGTAATGTTTTTAGCATGGTTCCATTCAGGCAAACCCGATCTTGGTTATACATTAAATGGCGCGTTAGCCGGGCTAGTAGCTATCACTGCTCCCTGTGCCGTAGTTTCCCCCGGCTCCGCTTTTATCATCGGAACTGTAGGAGGTGTAATCATGTACTTTGGAACCTTATTGCTTGAAAAAGCAAAAGTTGATGATCCAGTTGGAGCTATTCCTGTACACGGTATGGCCGGTACTTGGGGAACATTAAGTGTTGGACTTTTTGCGCAGGCTCCTTACACCACAGACTTTTCCGGATTGTTTTTTGGAGGCGGTGTTACACAACTTGGAATTCAATTGATCGGGATCTTAGCAGTTCTTGTATGGACAGTATCAACAAGCTTCGTGGTTTTCAAAACTATTGACAAATTCATTGGTTTACGTGTTACAGAAGATGTTGAAATATCCGGTCTTGACCACCACGAACACGGAACAATTGCTTACCCAGAGTTCTTCGGTTTAGATGAATTATCAGCGGAACCAAACTATATCAAAGGCAAAATCATTAAATCAAAGGAAGAAGAAACAAAAGAAATTAGGCTAGAGACTCCGGGTCTTAATCCTCAACTGACTTAACCAACCGCAAAACAGTTTCCTGTTCTAACCGCTTACAGGAGCCGTTGAACTAAACCCAAAGGTTTAGTCTATAAGCCAAACTGAGAAAAGGGCGCCCCGTCATAGGCGTCCTTTTCTGTTTTATATATTTCCTTATTACTCTGCTGATTCTTCTTTTTTGAAAGAAACAAAAATACCGGCTAAAACTAATGCCCAAATACTAATGGTTCCTGCCCAGGAAATTGTTTTACCTAACTCGTAGGATTGAGGGTTAAAACTAAACGTGATGGTATGATCTCCTTTTGGAACTTCAACACCTCTGAGTACAAAATCTGTTTTATAGATAGGAATCTCATTACCGTCTAATTCAGCTTTCCAACCTTTTGGGTAATACACTTCACTTAAAACAAGAAATGCGTCTTCCAAATGCTTTGTTTTAATCTCAATCAAGCGCGGTTCGTACCGAGTAATTTCAACTTCACGCTGAATTCCAGGATTAACTGAGTACGATTTTTCCAATCCTTCTACTACTGCACTTTCTTTGGGAGAAAAATCATCTTTTTTGATGAATCCCAATGCTTCTTTTGAAGTTTTTACAGGTGTAACAGCATCAACAAACCATGCTTTTGGCAATACACTTTCCAACTCCAACACCACTCCGCTTTCATCTGAATAGGCAGTTTTAAAACCCGGAAGCTGTACATTTTGTGGAACTGGCATGTATTTCACATTAAGCATGCTCAAAATCTGATTTCTAGGCAACCCATCTTTATCGTTAAGTGCCTCATTAATCAAATCTTGAAAAGCTCCGATTTTTACAGCTGTATATCCACCGATACTAGGATAATAAAAAGACGGTGCTGCATTATTAAACGGATTTGATGCAATAGGATATGCTCGATATGGCCAAACTTTGGCTTCATCAAATTGATTGTTTTTAATGAATTCATCCAACGAACTTAACTGCTGTTTTACTTTAAGCACTTGGTCCATTCCGGCTTTTACTTTCGAATATTCCGGTATGTATCGTTTACCGACTGAAAGCATATCAAATGATGCTAAAAGCACCAGCGCTATTCCGGCATAAGCAGCATGTATTTTTTTGATGGATACCAAATACAGGACTCCGCCACTTAAACCGACCAAAATTACCAAACGCCATGCATCTGATGATGCGGCTTTTTCTCTTTCAGGTTTTAATTGATTTTGCACATATTGGTTTGCAGACTGCTGTACTCTTGGGTCGCTTACTGCAACTCGGTTTGAGCGAGCAATTTGTTCGGCAATTTGTCTTTTCTCACCCGCTTTTTCAAAACTTAAAACAGATGAACCGGCAACGGCTATAATAAATCCAAAGCCAACAACAGCACCTGTTATATATAACCATTTTTTATCGGCTTGAAGGTTTTCCCAAACAGAATCAAACCCTAAAACTGCCAGTATTGCAAAACTAAAAACGGTTGCAATCAGCCACATTTCCGGCGTTCTAAACTTCGAGAAATATGGCATATAATTGAAAAATAACTCATTAAACCAAGCAAAATTATTCCCCAAAGAGAACAACATACTTAAAATTCCGGCAATCAATAGAGGGGTTTTAAGCCAATGTTTTACATAAACCAAGCTAATCAACACAAATAAAATGGCGATTGCACCCAAGTAATGCGGGCCGCTTGTAAATGCTTTTGGCCCCCAATATGCACCGTCACCCGATGCTCCGCCATAACTATTCGGAACAGCTAGAGTAAGTAATTCACCCCAACCTTGCGACCATGCCATCGCATAATCAAAATCTAATCCGCTTGAAGTATTGGTTACAGAGCCGCCGCGAGTAGAAAACGGAGTAAATTCAGTTTTTGACCAATATGGCTGAACAACACTCAGTAAGGCTAAAACGACACCAATCAAAAAAGGAATATTGGTTTTTAAGATAGAAGACCAATCTTTTCCTTTTAACCACTGAATCATCTTATACGCCCAAACGATTGCCATTACAATTCCAAAGTAATAGGTTACTTGTGGGTGTCCTGCTCTTAGTTCAAGGCTAAATGCTAAAGAGAAAATGGCCAGCGATAATAGTTTACGTTTATCGCCGGAAAGAATCATAAAAAAGCCCAAAAACAGCCACGGGATATAATTAAATGCCAAAAACTTTGTATTGTGGCCAGCGCCGATAATTATTGGCACATACGTAGTAAATGCAGTCGTTACAGCGCCGAACAAACTAGCAATATGCGAGGCTCTTACATACCTAAATAAAAAGAAAAGCCCCGAAAGACCCACCCAGAAAATTGCTGCCGGGAAAATTCCGTGAAATAGCTTACTAACAAGAGTGTCAATGTTTTTAACTTCAAGATTGTAGCTAATAAAATAAGCAGGCATTCCACCATACATATTTGCAGCCCACAATGGCTCTTCACCAAACTTTTCTCTTGCTTGTATAATTGATTCAGAGCCGCCTCTCCATTGAACAATATCGTTTGCTAAAAACTGCTTATCACCAAAAATGGTATCAGGAGTTAAGAACAACGGCAATACAAACAAAAAAAGCAAACAAACTGCGTTTTGAACCCAAGGTTTTTGAGCATCCCACCATGCCCATCCTGTTGCAACTTTACTCATCTTATTCAATCACTTTTGGCACGCGGAAATAATCGGTATCAGCGTCCGGTGCATTTTTTAATGCCAACTCATGGTCGAGCGGAGTTTTTGCAAGATCTTTACGTAAAGGAGCTGTCAATTCAGTTACGTGCTCTAATGGCTGAACATCATCCGTATCTACTTGATTCAACAAATCGATGTATTCTAATATCTTATTCATGTCTTTTTGAAGCTGCTCTTTCTCCGCCTCTGATGGGTTCAAACGGGCTAAGTCGGCAACATAACTTACATCTTCTTTGCTAACTGACATATAATTGACTCTTTGTTTGTTAATTTGGCAATTTAGGCGAGAAAAATAGGGAATTTTTACGATTTGTAATTTGAATTAAACATTAAGGCGTCCTATAATTCAGGGCTCGTTATTACACGTATTGATACCAACATATTTTATGATACAAACCACATTAACCGTATTGAATAAAGCAGGACTTCATGCACGCCCGGCATCTTCTTTGGTTAAAACGGCCAGCCAATTTAAATCCGATTTCCATATTCATATGGACGGGTATAAAATAAACGGAAAAAGCATTTTAGGAGTGATGACACTTGCTGCTGAACAAGGTTGTGAATTAGGTATCGAATTAGACGGATCGGACGAAAAAGCCGCATTCGAATCCATTAAAGCATTATTTGATTCAGGTTTCGGAGAAGAAATGTAATGTCGCAGATTGCTTCCATAGCACCCGATAAAACAGTTTGGGGTATAACCGCCTCAAAAGGGGTTGCTATTGGGAAAGCGCAGCTATTAAACCACGAAGAAATCCACCTTTCCGAATCAAAAATTACAGCTGACCAAGCCGATTGTGAGTGGAAACGTATAGAAGAAGCCATTGAGCTCATCAAAAAAGAAATTGCACTTACGCGTGAAATAGCTCAAAGCACAAGCAATGCCGAAATCGATTTAATCATTGAAACCCAGCTTCAGATTTTATCCGACCCCGAGTTAATCGACCAAATCAGTTATCATTTAGTTGATTTATTAAACCCTGCTGATGTTTCCATTTGGCACGCTTTTCAGCAATTTATCGACATTATGGAGCAATCTCGTAACGAGTATATGCTCCAGCGCATTCCTGATATCAAAGAAATCCGTGACCGATTGATTCGCGCAGTTCAGCAACAGCAATCGAATACGAATCTGAATAAAGCTTCCATAATTGTTGCCGATTGGGTTGCACCTGGCGAAGTTGTTTTGGCGCACCAAAGCGGAGTTAAAGCCATTGTTTGCAACCAAGGCGGACTTACTTCTCATGCCGCAATTATTGCTCACGCTATGGGAATTCCCATGGTAATCGGCTTAAAACACATCACTCGATTGGTTAAAGAAGATGAACTCTTAATTGCCGATGCTATTGAAGGTTGTGTAATTCTGAGTCCGGATGATGAGCAGCTCCAACGTTTTCAAGATTTAGAATGCAGCCAACGCGAAAAACGTGAAAAACAGTTTGAAATCATCAGCAAAGAAAACACCCTTACGTGCGGCGCACCGTTTACCTTACGTGCCAATCTGGAGTTTTTAGAAGAAACAGACAATGTGAGACGGTTTGGATGTGATGGCATTGGCTTACTTAGAACTGAATCCTTATTACTTACCGATGGCGATGCCATTTCAGAAGCCGGACAAGAACGATTTTACTCTCAGATTCTGGCTTCAACCGATGGTATTGTTACAATTCGTCTATTCGATATCGGCGGTGACAAACTTCCGGGCAGGCGCCAACCTGAACCCAATCCTTTTTTAGGTGAACGCGGCATTCGCTATTTACTTTCAAACAGAGATATCCTTCGTTCCCAATTAAGAGCCATTGTAAAAGTAGCACAAGCTTATCCAAATCGAATAAAATTATTGGTTCCTATGTTAGCCATTATCGAAGAATGGCTGGCATTCAAAGAAGAATTCGAAACCGTGACATTCGAGCTTGGAAAAGCAGAACTAAAATTAGGCGCCATGGTTGAGGTTCCAAGTTTAATCGTGCAAGCAGATCAATTTTCTAAATATGTTGATTTCTATAGTATCGGAACTAACGATTTAACGCAGTACATCATGGCAACGGACCGAGGAAATCCCTTAGTAGCCAACTTGTACGACCCGCTTCAGCCTGCCGTTTTTAAAGGCATTAAGTGGATGTATGCTGCTGCTGAACGCAATAATAAACCACTGGCTGTTTGTGGTGAAGCTGCATCAAATCCTTTTATTGCGGTTGCTTTAGTCGGACTTGGAATCACCGAATTGAGTATGACTCCAAACTCCATCCCGGATGTAAAAAAAGCATTAACATCCGTTAGTTTAATTGAAGCGCAGAGCATCGCCAATCAAATCTTAGCTTGCGAAACTGTTTCAGATGTGCGTGAAATTGCAGCTATTTTTCACAATCATTACCTCCAATCTTAAAGCATTAAACAAAATACGTTTGCTTTAATTTTTTATTAAGATTTTGATTTTTAATGATTTTTA
>SBGQ01000162.1 GCA_006226965.1 bacterium
ATAGGAATTGCAGTAGTTGGTTGTGCTCCAGAAAAGACATCGTTGTTCAACCCAGATTTTGAATTTCCAAAAGAAAGCCCCATTATTTCGGAAATATTACCGGCACGAGGCTATTTAGCAGGCGTTAATGAAATAACAGTAAATGGTCAATACTTTTCTGGAAGTTCAGATTCAGTTAAGATTTATTTCAACGGAGTTGAAGGTAAAGTAAATACATACGGTATGAACTCACTTAGAGTAACAAGCGTTGCTGATGTGATTGGTGACACGGTTCAAGTTGTTGTGAGCACAATTGGGTCTGAATTTTTTAGTAATACATTTAAATACAAATTACTAAGCCCAACGCCTGATAATGATATTCTAGACACTGGAGAAAAGCTATATGCTCCATTTTATGATGCGGATGGTAACATTATTTACTATTCTTCTTTAGACAACACCCCACGTGGATTTGTTAAAGTAGATAAGACAACCAAGCAGAAGTCAATGTTTTTTACCCTTCCATCAAATCAATCATTTGATAAGTTTGTATCGGCATTTGTCGGTCCTGATGGAGTATTACACGGTTTAAGAGTCAATCAAACATTAACATATAAGGTAAATCCGGCAACCGAGAGTCGATTTGGTGTTGGGTTTAGAATGCCTTCAGGTGTACAAACATCGGATTTGCTGTATTTAAACAATTTTGTTTGGGTGGCAGGTACTAATAGACATATAATGAGATTTGATTACAACAATCCAACAACGCGTGTAGATTACACATTAGTGGATTCCGTCAGTTACCGAAAAATATATCATAGAGGTGATAAGTTTTACCTAATTGGAAAAACAACAACAGTATTACCCGGTTATGAGTTTATAGCAACTGTTGATATCGATGGTGCAAATGAAATTTCAAATTTTCAAGAACTGTACACTATTAGCGAGACACAAGTTGAAACAAGTGGTGAAATAGCGGGTTTGTTTATTGATGAAAATGACCAAATTTACGTAAGCCTTTCTAATGAGCCACTCAAAAAGCTTGTAAATGGTTCATTGGAGACATTTTATAACGGTTTGGTTGGAAAGAATATAACATCTGTTCTCTGGACTGATTCTACACGTGTATACACATTAACCGAACCAAGCGGTGTGCCGGCTGGAAATAGTGTTGAATACGCCTTTAAGCAATTAGATATGTATAACCTTAAACAATACAAATAACCAAAAAAGGAGCAATAATGAAATCCTTTACAAAAACAGTAAAACTCTTAGCTGTCGCATTTCTATTAATACCGGGATTTGCCCAAGCACAAGAAGTGTGGCAATATTACCGCCCATTTCCAGATACATCAGTAACGACAGGTCATAGATCTGTACAAGGTCTTGCTGTAGATGAAAATGGTAAAGTTTGGTTTCAGTCTTATTATCAAACTGAGACAATTGAATTTACAGATACCGTATTTGTAGGTTCTTCAAAGGTAAAAACATACTCAGTTAGAGCACTACAAGTTTACAATGCAGATGGAACAGATGCATCAATTTCACCTGTAGTTTCTTTAAGTAATGGCGATACTCTTGGTCTACGTTACCTAGGTAATGATGAAGCCACTGGTTACAGAAAATATGAATTGATGACTGGTAGAGGTTTAAGAGCTAGCCATGATGGTAAATATGTGTATGTAAGCCAAGGTAATGTTTTATACAAGCTAGATGCAGCTGATGCTAGCGTAGAAGCAAAATTCGTATATCCAACTGGAGCGTCTATCCCAGCTGTGGGTGTAGCTGCATCAGGTGAAGTTTTTGTTAGACCAATTGTAGGTGGCGAAACCAACCCTTTACTCTTATTAAATCCAGATTTAACTGTAAAGGAAACAGTATCCGCTTCAACATCTAGCGTAATTCGTACAAGTTGGGCACCTGAAAGTGGAAATGCTTTCTATTATCCTAAAACTTCTGGTGGTGTTGCTGGTTTTACTCGTGAAGATGAGTTGTCATCTTTCGAAGGTCCAACAGACATTACAACAATTATGGGTGAAGCTGCTATTGGTTACAACAAAACAAATGGTTTAGTTTATGTTAACTCAGGTGGTAAAGATTTTATTCCAGAAACTCCAGTAACAGGAATAAATATCTATACAATTTACGGTTTCTCTTTAGATGAGCCTGAAGTTCTTAAAGATAGTATTGTTATTGGCTTAAATAACCCAAATATCTTTGATTATGGTGATGGTGTTCGTGCAATTGAATTTAGTCCAGATGGAAAATCTGCTTACATCGGATTCTACCACTATCAAGCGAACATGCCTTCTGTATTCGAGTTTAAATTAGGTACAGAAACTTCTATCGCTGATGAAAATAACTCAATTCCTGCTGGATATGCTTTAAAGCAAAACTATCCTAACCCATTCAACCCGACTACAAACATTAGTTTTGAGTTAGGTCAATCTGGTTTCACCACACTTAAAGTGTATGATATGCTCGGAAGAGAAGTATCAACTCTTGTTAATGGTGAAATGATGAGTGGAAACCATGCTGTTACGTTCAATGCGTCTAACTTATCATCTGGAACCTACATGTACATTTTAGTTTCTAATAATGTAAGATTAGTTGGTAAAATGACATTGATCAAATAATACCTGTACGTATTTTAATCAAAAGGGGCAGACTAATGTTTGCCCCTTCTTTATTTTTGGAGATTTTCATGTTTAAAAACACTGGCTTTACCCCGCTATTATTATCATTTATTCTAACGTTTTCTTTCTCGACAGTACTATTACAAGCACAAGATTCCCCGAAATATGAATACCGTGGTGCTTGGATCGCAACAGTTTACAATCTTGATTGGCCATCAAGTGCAAGCTCTAACTCCGTATTACAAAAAATGGAATTAGACATTATGCTAGATAAGTTTAAAGAGGCCGGTATCAATGCGGTTTATTTCCAAGTAAGAACGGCAGCTGATGCCTTATATGAATCCAATTATGAACCATGGTCACAATTTGTATCGGGTCAAGAAGGAACACCACCCAATCCATATTATGATCCGTTGCAATACGCAATTGAAGGTGCACACAAAAGAGGATTGGAATTACACGCTTGGTTAAATCCGTACCGTGCTTTAAGATCTGTTAGCAAATCAAGTGTTTTCAATGAAGATATTGAATCAATAAACTCAGTAATTGAAGAAGGCAACGTTTTCGCGGCGAATAGTAATCAACACGTAAGCGTTACACATCCAGAGTGGATTCTAAAAGTAGGTACTGTAGGAATACTTGACCCCGGTCAACAAGAAGTGATTGACTACATTGGTGATGTTGTTATGGATATCGTTAATAGATATGATGTTGACGGAATTCACTTTGATGATTATTTCTATCCTTATCCACCTAATTCTATCACAAACGAAGATGCAGCAACATTTGCAGCCGAACCGAGAGGCTTTGAAAACATTAATGATTGGAGAAGAAATAATGTTAATCTAATGATTGAATCGGTTAATACCAGAATTAAAGAAGTTAAATCATTTGTTGATTTTGGTATTTCTCCTTTTGGAATTTGGAAAAGTGGTGTACCTCAGGGGTCATCAGGTATGAGTGCATATTCTGCAATTTATGCCGATGCGTTAGCTTGGATTGATGGAAACTACGTTGATTATTTAGTTCCTCAATTGTACTGGAAAATAGAATATTATCCACTCGGAACAGATTTTAATCTTTTGTCAGATTGGTGGGCTGAACAAGTGGGCGACATACATTTATATACCGGGCACGGGCTCTATCGTGCTGATGGAAATACGTACTCAGGAACACCTCAATTTAATGCTGATGAGATACCAAAGCAGATTAGACGAACACGTTCCAATGATAACATCTTAGGTAGTGTGTTCTTTAGAGCCAGAAACATTTCTCAGTATAACTCAAAAGGAATAACAGATTCATTAAAGAATAATTACTACAAGCGCCCTGCACTTACTCCTAGTATGAGCTGGAAGACTGCTGACGCACCGTCAACACCGCAGAATTTATCCATTGAAACCATAACACAAAATGAGGATAAACACTTCAAGCTAACTTGGAATAAGTCTCAACCAACAACAGAGTTAGACTCCTTAGTTTTTTATGCTGTTTACAGAGTAACAAGTAATGAAACCCCTGATTTTGAATCAGCTAAACTTAGCTCAGAAAATCTAATATATATTGCCGGGGATACTACGTTTACAGACAAAAATCCGGGAAAAAACGCCCCAAACTGGTATTTTGTTACTGCATTTAATAGAAACTCAATCGAAAGTTCTAATTCAAATGCTGTTGATTCAGAAGTTATCACATCTAACGAAACAGACCAGTTTTCTGAATTACCATCCAGAATTTCACTTGAACAAAATTACCCGAATCCATTTAACCCGGAAACCCAAATTCGATTTACATTATCGAATGCAAGTGATGTAAATCTTTCTGTTTATAACGTCTTGGGGCAGCCGGTTGAAGTGTTATTGAGTCAGCAAAATTACCCGTCCGGAACCCATAGTGTGTCTTTTAATGCCGCAGGATTACCTTCTGGAATGTACTTTTATCGACTAAATGCTGGTAATACAGTGATAACAAAAAAAATGATGCTCATAAAATAATCTTATGAACATTCTTTTAGCTGATAGTGGATCAACAAAAACAGAATGGAGTTTTTTTTCAACAGAATCAAAGCAAGTTGATGTAAAGTCTCTCATTACTAAAGGGCTTAATCCATACTATCACACATCTTCTTCTATTCGTGAGGTACTTCTTGAAGTGTCTCACGAATTTGGGAGTACCTCACCAACTCATATTTATTTTTACGGTGCAGGTTGTTCACTGCCAGATAAAAAACAGTTTATATCGACTTCAATAAACGAAGTTTTTTCTACCGACTTTATTGAGGTTAATGATGATTTATTAGGTGCTGCTCGTGCCGTATGCGGACACCAAGCCGGAATTGCTGCAATTCTTGGAACAGGCTCTAATTCATGTTTTTATGATGGTGAGAAAATTGCTCAAAATGTTCCCTCACTCGGATTCATTTTGGGTGATGAAGGAAGCGGCGTTCACATTGGTAAAGCATTGCTAAAGGCGTACTTTTATGGTGAACTACCGGAAGAAATCGCAACTGAACTTCGCGCTAAATTCGATATGAGCAGAAGCTCAATCTTAGATAAAGTGTATCGTGGAGAATTGCCCAACCGTTTTATAGCATCGTTTACAAAAATAACTCACGATTATTGCACAGACCCATACATTATCGAATTAATCCGCCAATCATTCGATTTATTTATTCAAAGTCAGATTTTAAAGTATCCGATTGATGAAAAAACAACGATTGGCTTTATTGGCTCTGTGGCTTACGAACATCAATCAATTATGCGAGAAGTACTGGCAAAACATTCAATAAAGGCCGGACTATTTCTCAAAAACCCAATGCCAAAACTCATAGAATTTCACAGTTTAGTCCATGAAAAAAGTAACTGAACAACCATCTAATTACGACAATTTAGAGAAAATGAGCACTTTAGAGTTGCTCACAAACATCAATAATGAAGATAAAACGGTTCCATTAGCTATCGAAAAAGTAATACCGCAAATGGAGAAAGTGGTGAACCAAATAGTGGATCGCCTATTAAGCGGCGGACGTCTATTCTATATGGGCGCCGGTACTTCAGGCAGATTAGGTGTTGTTGATGCCTCTGAATTGCCACCAACTTATGGCGTTCCTGATGGTTTAGTAATTGGTTTAATTGCCGGAGGAGATCCTGCTATTCGTAAAGCTCAAGAGTTTGCAGAAGATGATTCAAATCGAGGTTGGAAAGAACTGTTAGAGCATAATATTACTTCAAAAGACGCAGTTTTAGGAATCGCAGCATCAGGAACTACACCTTATGTGATTGGAGCCATGCGAGAATCACAAAAAAATGGTATTTATACATCTTGTATAACATGTAATCCTGATTCACCGGTTGCAGCAGTCGCAGATGATCCAATTGAAATTATAGTTGGACCTGAATTTGTTACCGGTTCAACTCGAATGAAAGCCGGTACAGCACAAAAATTAGCGTTGAACATGATTAGTACTTCTGTTATGATTAAGCTTGGTCGCGTGCAAGGTAACCGCATGGTAAACATGCAATTAACCAATAATAAACTGGTTGATCGCGGGACCCTGATGGTTATGGAAAAAACAGGACTTGATTACGAAACAGCAAACGACTTGTTGTTAAAATACAGCTCTGTTAAAGCCGCAGTTGAAGCTCATTTAAAAGCATAAACAATACCTGCATGAACATCTCCAAATCCATACTGATTCTCACTTTATTTGTAATAGGTTTTATCTCTTGCAAAAATGAAGATGCCATTGTAAAAGAAGCAGATTTAAAACTTGAGGCCATCAAGAGCAAGTTGACTCCGGATAAACGTGTTGCGCTATTTCAATACGAAGTATCTGTAACTGATGGAAAAGTTTCTGTTCAGATTGAAACTGATCAGCTACAGTTGAAATCGGAAGTTGATGCCATCAACAAAGAAATCGGATACACAACTACGTGGAGATTTTTACCAGATTCAGTGTTTGCTGAAACACCTTATGGAATTGTTAGAAATTCAGTGGTAAATATTCGAGGTAATCCGAAATACAGCGCTGAGCAAGTAACCCAAGCTGTTTTTGGAACACCAGTCAAAATTTTAAAGAAAAAAGGCGGTTGGGTTTACATACAAACCCCTGAAAAGTATTTAGGCTGGGCAGAGTCGCAGATCATACAACGTTTAACCAAAACAGAGTATCAAAACTGGTTAAAATCAGAAAAGCTCATTGTTACCGAAGAAACTCCGATTTACAGCGAAGCTAATTCCAATTCATTAATAGCCAAGCATGTGGTGAAAGGCGCCATTTTAGAACAAAAAGGGAATAAATCATCAAAATTTGTCCAAGTTACAATTGGTGAAAATCAAATGGGCTATATCCCATTTAACACAGTTCAATCTGTTTCAAACTGGATTAAAGGACGCAAGTTTTCGGTGGATACCATGGTGGAAACTTCTAAAACCTTGCTTGGTCGTCCGTATATGTGGGGAGGAACAAGTACAAAAGGAATGGATTGCAGCGGGTTTACAAAAACAGTGTATTTCTTAAATGGATTTCAACTTCCGCGTGATGCTTCTCAACAAGTATTTGCGGGTACTTTGGTGAGTAAAAACCCTGAGGATTATTCAAGCTTTAAAAAAGGTGATTTTCTGTTTTTTGGAACACGAGGAACTGAAGGTAAGTCTGATAAAGTTGTTCACGTTGCCATGTATTTAGGCGATGGTAGATTTATTAATGCCAGCGGTGAAATTAAGATTGAAAGTTTGAACAGCGCTCATGAAGATTACAATGAGTATCGTTTCAAAACATTTTTACAAGCTAGAACCATGAATCCGGCTGATGATACAACACTCATTTTACCGGTTGAAAAGGCCTGGGAATTACTATAGAAAATCAGAACCCGGCATTAGACTATTAATCATCATCTTTTACAATCTCTATTTATGAAAATCTTGTGTGTGCTTATTGGCTTATTATTAGCAGCATCTATCAGTGGAAACGCTCAAGCCCCAAAAGTTAAATCGGGCTTAGAAGTTGCTCAAGCTAGAAATTTTGATTTTCTGAAAGGAAAACGAGTCGGGTTAATTACCAACCAAACAGCTGTTAATTCCGATTTGGTTTCTGTTGTTGATATTCTTTATACACATCCAGATGTGAACTTAGTAGCACTTTTTGGCCCTGAACATGGCGTTCGCGGTATTGAATTAGCCGGTGAAAAAGTTGATTCTAGTACAGATCTGCAAACAGGTCTTCCTGTTCATTCACTTTACGGAAAAACTAGAAAGCCAACTCCGGAAATGATGCAAGGTATCGACGTTTTGGTTTATGATATTCAGGATATCGGTGTTCGTTCATACACTTATATCAGTACGATGGGAAATGCCATGGAAGCGGCTTCGGAACATGGAATAGACTTTGTTGTTTTTGATCGTCCAAATCCGATAGGCGGTAATTATGTTAGCGGAACACCTACCAATGATGGATTTTATTCATTTGTAAGTGCGTTCCCAATTCCTTACGTGTACGGGCTAACTCCGGGTGAACTAGCTGTAATGTTAGTTAAAGAGAAAATCATCAAAGTAAAGCCGGAGTTTAAAGTCGATGTAATTCCATTAGAAAACTGGACACGTTATATGACTTTCATGGAAACAGGTTTACCTTGGGTGCCGTCTTCACCTCATATTCCTCATCCTGAAACAGCTTTTTATTATGTACTCACAGGTGTTTTTGGAGAACTTCAGGTATTAAGTGAAGGTGTCGGGACTACTATTCCGTTTGAGTTTGCAGGGCACACGGATTTGAATCCGATGGCATTCGCCGATTATTTGAATAAAAAGAATTATCCGGGAGTTAAATTTCGTCCGACTGCAATGAAAGCCTATTACGGACGCGATAAAGATAAATATCTCTATGGTGTTCAGTTAGTAATAACCGATTTTAAAAAAGTTCCTCTATTGGAAGTTCAATTCGGAATTATGGAAGCAGCTCATGCTATAAATGCCGATCTAACTATTTTAGATGAATCTACTGCAAAGAGACACCGAATGTTTGATATGGTAATCGGTACAGATAAGATTCGTGAGCGTTTTCGCGAGAATTATAAGTATGATGATGTAAAAGATTTACTTGAAAAAGGTGTGCCCGAGTTCAAAGAAAAATCGAAGCAATACTGGTTGTACAATTAACGTGTTAATTCACTCTTTTAAATTGAAGCGTAGTATGTAATTCTCGCACAAAATTGAGTGTAAATAAAAAAAGCGAATGGTTGATTATACTATTTAATTTCAGCCATTCGCTTTTTTATTAGATTCAGAATGAGTTTGCTAGCCTTATTAAAAAGGAACTATCGTTATTGATTGAGATTTAAACTTTGGCATACTCATTCCAATATCAGCGCCCTTGTATGTCGGGTCACAAATAGTATAGTTCTTGCCGCTAAACATGAGTTGATCGCCTTTTACATTTCCAGTAAAAGCTACGGCAGTTGCTAAATGCCCGGGATATTTGATTCCGATTACTTGTAATCCGGTTATCTTTTTTACTAAAGAAGCAAAAAGAATAGAACGATCTTCACAATCTGAATAAGGGTAGTGAAGGGTTTCATCACCGAAGAAATACTTTTCCTTGCCGAATTGATCCTGATCGGTTTTGTATTCAAATGCAGTCTGAACAAAACGTAAAATCATATTCACTTTTGTATATTCGTCTTTTCCTTCAACCGCTTTTGCTAACTCATCTACCAGTGTTGAAGAAGCCGCATCAGAAACCATTGCCTGAAAGTACACGGTTAAATCAGTTTGCGGATAGTATTTTACCAATTCAACATAATCGGCATTATACGTTGTCGGTAAATCGTACCGTTTTCCATCATAAGAAAACGAAAGTGTTTTAGATTCAGTAAGCTTTTTTAAATCCGGCTGATGCACAAATCGCATATCTAAAGCACGATTTGCATCGGGATAGGTACCGTTATACGTATATAGTCGAACACTGCCTTGCACAGGTTTTAGGAAATCAACTACATAATATTTGGTGCCGTCAATAGTAAAGTAATTGGTTCCGAATAAACGCTGTTGTGTTGGCGCCATCATGTGAATTTCATTGTCATTATAACCGATTTTCACATTGTAGCCCGACTTTAACAGGAAAAACCAAGTAAACATGCGAACATCGTTCATTCCTGCTTGTGTAGTTTTCTGTACAGAAGTTTCAACTAATTGAGCAAAAGCCCAATCGTTTAGTCGTAATGCTTTGCGTTCGGCATCCAATTGTTTTAAGAAAGGCTCAAATTCAGCATTTGAAATTTCCTGATAAAACTTTGAAATGCCGTCCGGGTTAATTTGGTTGATTCGAATTTTTCTCCATTTTGGATCTTTAGGAACTTCTATTGAAGCTGAGTAAAAAGGAACAACGGCAGTGCTCACAGGTTTTGCAATTTTTTCTACAGGAGCCGGAGCGGCTTTTGGCGGCTCTTTTATCAATAATTTTGGCGGTTCAGGGTCGGCTTCTTTAGGCTGAATAACAGCAACTACGGAATCTACTTTAATCGGTACAACTTCTTGCGGTGCCGGGGTTTCCTCCGGTTTCACTTCGGGTTGTACCACAATTTTTGGTTCTTTGATAAGGGGTTCGCCTTTTTCAATGTTTACCGCCTTCCATGCTTGTTTCAACATAGCGTTAAATGCTTTGTCACGCTCATCTTTAAATTGTTGAAATTCCTGCATCTGTTGTTTTTTCCAAGCTTCAAAATCTTGTGCTTTTAAAACCTGAATACTCAGAGTGAATAGAATGATTAATAGTATTCGTTTCATATAAGTGCTATTTATTAATCTACAACGATGAAATACTGATTAGCGATGCCAAAGTTGTGAGTCATCCCACAGTTTTACTTGGTTTCCATCTTAAGAACTAATGTAAACTGACTAGGATCAGCAATGCAGCTTTCAGTAAGTTTTTGATAGTATAAACTAGGCCCGTCTTCCGGACGAAGTTCTAATGCTTTTCCAAAATACGTTTGAGCCTCGGTAAAATTCTGTTCCTTAAACGCTGATAAGCCTTTATTGTAAGCATCAACCAATGGCTGGAAACGATGAATTTGTGTGTTGTCTTCCAACAATTCAAAAATAGTAACAGGTTTTTCTTTGCCTTTTACTTTAACCGTCGAAATTTCTCTGAAGATAAATTCGAAATGGCTACACTCATTTTTCGTGAATTCACTTACCAAAATATGTGTACCAAAATATTTATTTAAGCCTTCTAGACGCGCACCCAGATTAACGGAATCGCCAATTACGGTATAATCAAAACGACGTTCAGAGCCTATATTTCCAACTGTCATATCTCCGGTATTTAAACCAATGCCGATGTCAATTGGAGGTTTATTTTGTGACTTTAATTCGGTATTCATTTTTTGTAGTTCACGAACCATTCCCAATGCCGACATACAGGCTTTTTTTGCATGCTCAGGATTTTCAACCGGAGCGCCGAATATGGCCATTATGGCATCTCCAATAAACTTATCGATAGTTCCGCCTTCTTCAAGAATAACATTCGACATACGGCTGAGATATCCGTTCAGAAATTTTACCAAATCCTGCGGATCGAGTTGTTCTGAATAGGTTGTAAAACCGCGAATATCAGAAAAAAGAACGGTTAATTGTTTTTTATTTCCGCCTAGTGCCAACTTTCCGAAGTCTTCAATAATATGTTCAACTAATTCCGGAGCAACATATGACTGGAATGCAGTTTTAAGAATTTGCTTTTTACGGTCTTCTGTGAAATAGCGATAAATTACCCCCTGAACGAAGCACAAGAAGGTAAATATCAGCAGGGTTGACATGTGAACTAGCAGATGGATAACCGGAAATACATACAAGAGATATAGTAATATTTCAGCGGTTGTAATCAGCAAAAACATCACCAGAGACCAAATCGGACTCAATCTGAAAAACAAAAACTGGAGTGCTATACCGATAATCAGCAAAAATGGAATCATGTTCGTGAAGCTGATTTCACTAAGCCAAGAGCGATTTACCATATTAAAAAGTGCAGTAACATGTACATCAACCCCGGGGTAAACATCAGATGTAGGAACTGTTTTTATATCTTGTAAACCTGCTGCACTAGTTCCGATAAAAACGACTTTATTTTCGAAAAATTCAGGCGGGACTAAACCTTGAAGAATTTTGTAATAAGAAATGTGTCTGAAACTCTCCGCATTTCCAAGCCAGTTTAAACGAAAAGAACCTTGGTCGTTTATTGGAATCGTTACGTCATCGCCAATAGTAATCGATTCATCGTTAATTCGAACCAATCGTAAATCTAAACCCATTAAATCGATAAACATATAAAACGGGAAATTGGAGACGAGTTTAGCTTTTCCTGATTCAGTACTTCCCGGCCATTTTTGAAAAAGCGGGTAAAAACGAATTACACCATCTTGGTCTTTATCCATTGAAATTGTACCAACTGATTTTGCAACAGCGGTAAGCTCATTAAATGGAAGCTGTGGTTTTTTCAAAGAAAAAAATCGGGATGCTTCGGACTGAGAAACGGTTAGAAGCGGGAGTTTTTGTCCGAGTTTTATGGCTAAAGAATCTGAAATAGTTTGTGCATCATCATCAAAAGCAGATAAATAGATATTTCCGGCATCGGAAACCGCCTGAACCAGTTCGTTATCAGTGCTTAAAGAAGAGATAATGGTTTGTGCATTTTTAAATCCCTTTTTTTGCAAAATATCGGTGTAAACGCTGGATAGAGTGTCCTTTTCGATAAACAGAACATCAACGCCAACAGCCGCAGGATTTCCTTGTGCAATATGACGGATTACTCGAGCATCGTATTCTCTTGGCCATAGTTGAATGCGCCCCAGTTTTTCGAGTGATTCATCGTCGATATCGATAATTACAAATGCATCTGTGGGAATTTGGTTTTCCTGATTGGAGTATTCCCGAATACGAAAAGCGGTGTCATTTATACTTCTGTCGATAGCACCAATGGCAGAAAATAATTTGATTGATTTGAGTCCGGTTAAAACGAATGTGAGGCTCAAAGCAACGAATACTAAGCCAACTACAATCCCTAATTTTGAACTCAATCCTCCAAATTTCACAATCAATTACCTCATTATAACGACTCGAGTACTTTTTTTGCTACTTCGGTGAGTTCATGATCCGGATAACGTTCTATGAAATCGGTGAGTAACTCTTTGGCTTTAACGGGATTGTTCATTTCAACATAACAATGGGCTAAAGCAAATCGGGCTTTTGGAATTTGAGCATCACGTGGTTTTTGTGAGATAAATTGATCGAACAACTGAGCTGCTTTTGTATAATCTTTTTTTGTGTAAGCGGTTGATGCTTCGTCGAAACTTACTTCTTGAGTTTCTTTCCAATATAACTCACTTCTTCCCGGTTTACTTCTAACCTCGGCCATATTTCTGCGAATGCCGCCTTCTTCTTGTTTTTTAGCGGTTGCTTCTTCTGAGAACACCTTTGCAAAACCACCCCATAAATTGGCAGTTTTTGCTTTTACGTTTTTCCCGCTGTTTTCATAAAGTGCAAGAGCGTCTAATTCCGAGTTTTGGGCAATCTTACTTTTATTCCCGTTAATCCAATCAATTTCAACTAAGGCATTTAAACCTGTTTTGATTTTATTTTCGATTAAAATCTCGTCACCAATTTTTGCAGGAATCCAGAACCGTCCGTCTTTTAACAATTTAACAGAGCCTTCTAAATAAATTACTTTTCCAATTTTGGTACTAACTGAATCTTGTGCATGAACGGTTAATCCCACAAATGTTAACACAAGGATTAACAGTAACTGATGTATTCGATATCCCATTATTCGTTGAATCATATTAAAACTCCAATTGCAGATAGTCATATAAATCTTTGAGATCTGCGTTCATTTGAGTGGCTTTATCAAAGCTTTTTTTAGCATTTGCCGCATCGCCTAAAGCAATCTGCGCTTTCGTTAAGTTGATATAAACCTCTGCATCTGTATTATCCAATTCCAATGCTTTCACATAAGCATCAAATGCTTCTTTATTCTGATGCTGCAACAAATAAATATTTCCCAAATTGTTATACAGCAAAGCATTTTCAGGAGCTAGTTCAATTGCTTCTTTCAACAGCAAGGAAGCCTTATCTAAATCTCCTGTTTGTGCATACAATATGCCTAACTTATTTCGCACATAGATGTTTCTAGGCTCCGTTTGCATACGCTGTTCCAAGGCTGAAATCTGACGTGCATTGGTCAGGCCGTTTAGATAATTGGCAAAATCTGTTTGCGCTTGAATTAATACTTCGTTTGAAGGTAATTCAGGGTTGAAATCAGCCGGTACAAAACTAACCGGTTTATAAACGGAACGGGCATCAGCTAATGGAACCAATTCCGGGAAATTACCGTCGTTTTGTTCCTGATAATATCTGCGGGCAGCTTCTTTCCAGGAAGTTTTGAAATCCTGAGTTCCCAATAACGTGGTTTCAATCGGAATCCAAACTTTATTATACATCACAATTACTTGTGAAGGGTCTAAGCCTGCATCCTGAATTTCGCTTGGTTCTAAACCTGAATCAAACGCCATAAAAACGTGTCCCGGAACATCGATATACGCCGTTGAAATACCGGAAGACTCCAATGTGCCGCACATCAATGCAACAAAATCATCACAGTCGCCGCTTCTTCTGAGAATAGTTTCAGCGGGATACTGCATAAAGTCTAGTATTTCTGTTTGTGTTGATGCAGCCTGATAACCACTTTCAGGATCGGGACTGTAAACAAAACTGTTTTTTGTAAACGTGTTATAAATGGCTGCTGCTTTTAACAAGTGTTTGTTTAAGCCATAGGTAGGAGCCATACTGTACAATACGTCCAATTTTTTGATGAAATCAACCAAAGGACCGCTTGAAGGTTCTATGAAAGATGCTAAACGACGTTTATCACTCCACTGAATAGCGTTTCTACTTTGGATTGTAAACGTAATTGGTTTCTCAACAACTTTTTCAGCTCCTTCGAACGTGTATTTTAGCGAAATAACACCGCTGTAGGTTTTGCTTTCCGTGTTTTGCAAAATTTTATCGTTGAATACCGCGCTCATCGGAATGGTTGTGTTGGAATATCCGACTAAGTTTTTTACCTGTTGCGGGGTTGGAGCATCCATCAATTCTTTCACAAAGAAAGACAATTCAACATTATTGTAAGGCAGACGTGTATTGTTAGCTAGGATGATATTTCCCGCTGAAAGCACTGTTGCATCCGCGTAGTTTTTATAAAGAGAGGGGAATATTTCTTTAACATCTGCTTTGATGACTTCTACCGGCGGACGGTTTTTTGCCATTTCATCTCGCAGATTTCGCGCATTCGATAATGCCGTAGAAATGGCTTCTGATGTCGGGTTTAATTTAAGAGCTGTGTTGAACGCATTAATAGCTTCATAAACTTGTCCCGCGCTCACTAATGCTTCACCGAGACCTTTCCAAGCTTCTGAGTTCGCTTGGTTAAACGATAAAATGTTGTTGTAGCTCTCAATTGCCGATTCATAATTGCCCAATTGTAAGTAAATGCGAGCCAATGAATTTTCATAGGAAATAAGATTTTTCTGAATCTCATTTGTTATTTGACTGCTAAGCATTTGATTACGTGCCTGCACGTATTCTTCACGTTTATTGCGAATGGCAATTTTATAATTCTCAACGGCTTTTTGATATTGAGAAGCTCCGTCAAAGCTTTCGGCTAAAGGGCCGTATAGGTTGAGTAAATTCGGATTAAGTTTTATGGCTTTTTCGATTTGGAAACTGGCTTCATTGAAATTTCCTTTTAACAATTCAACTTTTCCGATTTCACCGATTAAACGTGCATCGTCCCGATTATTCATCAATAAGGTGCGGAAAATAGATATCGCTTCGTCGTATTGTTTGTTTTGCACTTGTGCATGTGCATACAAGCGCAAGTAGGTTTCGTTGGTTGGCTGTTTGGTGAGTACTCGTTGTAATTCCAATACAGCTAAATCAGCTTGAGCTTGGTGTAAATAGGCATCAGATAATAATAAGCGGTAGGTTATTTCCAACTCTTCACTTAAACCGATTCCGGCTTGTTGAAGTTCTTCGTTGGCGATGGTTATCACTTCATCGTACTTGTTAGCAGTTGCAAACACATTTAATAATAGAACGGTTGCATCATGATAACTTGCGGTACCCTTTTCCTGTGCATCTTTTGCTCCTCGAGCAGCTTTTTCAGTTTCAGCTAATTGAACAGCTAGCTCAAAGCTAGGCGCACCGGAACGCATTTTTGCTTTGTAAAGTGCGTAGTTTACTTCCGCAGCACCTACCTTTAGAGACGTTTTATTGGGCTCAAATTCTTGCAGTTTTGCATACATCTTTGCACCGTATTGTAATTGTTCAACGGTTTCTGCCTTTTTTAACTCCGATGAAATACCGATTAGTTTTTCAACAACCAAAGTTTTTAATGTTGCATCGTTAACAGCAAGTGCCTGAGTTGCACGGTCGAGCATCTCGTTGTATTTGTTTTCAGCAACCAGCATTTCAAACAATTTCCCGAAACCGTGTCCGAGTGATTTCACCACTTCGGAATTTCCGGGACTCAGTTCATAGGCGTTTTCTAAAAGTGCAAGCGCGGTGCTTAACTCATATTTGTCAGCTAATTTTACACCGGCATCAGCATAACGAATAGCTATTAAGGTTCTGTTCGATTCGGAATCGGTTAGTGTTTTTAAACCGTTTTTGTAGTAATCAAATGCATCTACTTTTTGGTCGGAATTAAACAAGTAGTTTGCATAGCCAAAATAATCGGTTATGATATAGGGTTCTTTACTTTCTGAAGTTGTTCCGAATGCAAACACATTGAGTTTCTTCATTTGTTTGATGTTATCACCATAAAATGACGGAACCGCAATCGGGAACGTCTTCGATTCTGCTATTACGGAATCTTTTCCATCTACATCAATTTTTAAACGATATCCTTTAACCAATAAAGATTGAATGGGTTCTGTATGTAAATCGAAGTTTGTGTCAGTTAACAGAGCTTGAACATTTTCTGTAATTGATGGTGGTCGCAAGGCGATTTGGAAAGCTTTTACTCGTTTGTTTCCGTCTTCGTGTACGTAGGCGATGGACGTGCTTGGGTCGAACGAAATCTGGCTTAAACGATCGAATTGTGTTGCTCCGTTACCGGTTGAACCCATCGAAAAAATCATTTTTGGGGATTCGTTTTCAGGCCAAGTCCAAATTTCGTATTGGTTAGTTTTATCGTTCAGTAAGTGAATTTGCCCGACTATATCAACAAAAAAGTCTTGATAATTCCCAATTTCACCCGGGCGTGAAGTTCTTGGGTTAATTTTAAAATAGTTCTTCGGACTCCCTTCTATGTTGAACTGAAATACACCTTTTTGAGTTTTGTCGTAGATATAAGCGTTGTCGTACGGGTCTATATTTATAAGATACGGCTCAGTAATAATCGCTGAAGGCATTACCCAATTGCCCATAAATACGCCCTGATTATTCCATTTTTTAATTTTTTTGTTTCCGTAATCAACAACAACTACACTGCCGTCGCTAAACGTTGCTATATCGGTGGCTTCGTCCAATTTTTCGGAAATTTCTTGCCCGAATTTTCTGATGAGTACGCCACTTGGGTCGAACATAATTACTTCGTCATTATCACTATCCAATACATAGATATTTCCGCTGCCATCAACGGTTAAAGCTTGTGCTTTTTTTACAGGTAAGTTTTGAAGGGTGTTTTTATTGGCATCTAAGGACTTAATGATGGTGCGACTCATGTTGTCGAAATAATAGCGGATACCTTTTGCGCTAACGGCTAAATCGATATGCGGAGGTAACTCGGGCTCAATCACTTTTACCTGAATACGGCTGTCGTTTAATTTTTGCTCAACACTGCCCATCGGAATACGGAACTCTTGAGCTTGGCCGGTTTTTTCATCCAAAATCAATAAATGATCGAGTTTACTCAAGCTTCCGGAGATTGAACGTGCATTTTCAAAGGTGCCTTTACCGGCCTTGCCGCGAATACCTATTGTTCGTACAAGATTTCCGGAATAATCAAATTGAGAAACTTTTGATTGTTTCTCATCAATAAGAAGGAAATCTCCGTTACCAAGAACGGCTATATCATTGGCACTTTTAATATCGACAGAAGGTTTTGAAGAAAGGTTTACAAACGAGCGTTGCATCTGTTGGTAGATATCGAAAACGTAAACGGATGGACCTTCCGCGTCTAGAACAAAAACTTCACCGCTAATGGAAGCAGCTACAGCTATCGGCTTTTTAAAAAGATTGCTTGTCGGTCCGTTTATCCACGTTAAGGGGTAACCGTTTGGAGTAAAGATAGCAACGGATTCATTTTCAGGATTTGCGATATATACATACCCGGCCGGATCTACTGTAATGCTTACGGGTTCGTCTAGTTGACCCAAATCGCCGCCTTTTAAACCGAATTTTTGGCTGGTACTGTCAACCGGATTGTAGATGTAATACGAATTATCCCCTTTGTCTAAAATGTAGATTTTATCTTGCAAATCAACCGCAATATCTACTGGGTTCTTTAGCATGTACTGTTTAGAATCAACTTTTAAGTTGGCAATTCTTTGAACGAATGAACCAGTAATTCCAAATTGATAAATGGCACTCGTTTTGGAATCAACAATAAACACATCTCCGCGGGAAGTAATGGCAACCGCTTCAGCTTTTTTAATATTCGGATCGCGATTAAGCGGATAAATATTAAGGTATTCCTGTTGTTGAGCGTAAAGGAATAAAGGAGTAAAAAGTAAAAACACAGAAATGCAGAATCTGAGTTTACTGTTACTTAATTCTTTGCGTTTATTATCAATTCGCTTCATGAGTCCCCATGTATAACCTACCCCAAAAATTTAGGGTAATAACTTCATCTAAATTCTGTGGTTAAAGTAATAAAAATGAAGTGTTAAAGCTAAGAATTGATTCAAATAAAGAGGTTTTAATCGTCTTGTTTGCAGTAAAGAACAGAGCCGAAACTAACCGCACTTTCGGTGGCTGATTCGTCCCAATAATCGTAAGCTAATTGTATTCCGTTCCAATTTGGTTGGGCACTGATTACGGCCTGAATCGGAGGGAAGCCGCATATGTGATAGGCATCTAAACACTTTCGTTGTTCTTCATAAATAGCTTTCGGGTTAACTGCACTCATGTGGTTTAGCAGCATTCGGTCATATTTCTGAACCGTTTCCCTAAGATTTGCAGCGGGTTCGTTATCACCAAACTTTTTGCCGATATGCGATAAATCACCGGAAATGAGGATTATTGAGTCTTCATCGGCTGCATTTAATAGCGCTTTAGAAAACTGAACAGCCATTTTTTCTAAAGCAGAATCTTGCATGTACAAGGTGTCTTCAAACGAGCCGATACTAATCGGGGTGATGGTAAAGTCGTGTTTCCAGATGTGTGATGCCCAAATCGCATGCAATTCCAAACTATGTTCCATCCGATGAGAATAGTCTAGTAAAGTTCCGCCGAAGTGCTCAACTTGGTGGAATAAATCGAGTGTTCTTTGCTCATTATTACGAAGTGTTCGCCCCGGAATTTCGAACGATTTTAAACTAAATTGAAAGGGTTTGTTATCGTAATCGCTCCAAAGTCCTGAGTAATGTGAGGTGCCGACTAAATAAACATGCCGAGGTTTGGCATTTCTTAAGGGTTCAAAAGCTTTTGCATACACCTCCATATTCACTTTAAAATCAATATGCGGAGCAAATAAAGCAATGGGTTTTCCTTGGATTTCCTTCTTCGGAATGCCTGCTAATGCATGGTCTAAAAGCTGTCGGAGTTTTAGAGGGTCGCTCGGATAGGTTGATTCGGCACATATAGGTTTACGAAGCTTTGCACGGCAAAAATCATCATCAATTTTTTGTTTTCTGATGGTAAACTCATCGGTAATTAGAACGCCGTGTTCATTAAGTAATTCGGCGATTTGTTCGATTTCTTTGATGCCGGTTTCATCTACTCCCAAACGGGTAAGAGAATCCCATCTTGTATTACCGTTGAAGAAACTAAAAATCTCACGAATTTCAACCGGGAAAGCCAGGTTTGGTGTACAGTAGCCCATACTGTCATGTGCAAACAGCCATTGTTGTTGGTTGTGTACAATCGGAATCCATTGCACATCTCGGCGCAATGCAGGTAAAAAACGTGATTGAGATTTAGGTTTCATATCGTCTGTCTTTGAACATAGATTTTCGTGCAAACCATAAACTAATTCCGCCTGCTAAACCGCTGATGATTAAAGTAAGTTTTAAAGCTTGCGAAATGGCCGCATTTCCCGAAAAAAAAGTATCAGCTAAAAATCCGGTGATAAATGGTCCTGCTCCAAAACCACCTATGCTAATCACAAATAAATACACTCCGCCTGCTAATCCGCGCTGGTTTTCATCAACCAAATCCTGCATAATTGCAGCGGCAACGCCATTGTAAGACGATGCTAACAATGCACCGCAACCGATTAGAAGTAAAGCCCAGAAACCGTCTTGAGTTGATAATCCAAACCAATACAAAGGAAGCCCTGCCCAAGCGGCAATCATTCCGGAATAAAACCGATTTGCCCGATGGGATTGCGCCCATTTATCAGCGAGTTTACCGGAAAGGGTAATCATAAACCCGACACCAAACATAAACCATCCGTAATGTTTAATTAAATCCGGACGCCCCAATGCGTTTAAATGAGAAGAAAAAAAACTAAGTAAGGAATATCCGCTTAAGGCCAATAAACCAAATCCCAATAAATGAAGTCGAACGGTCGGATTAGCCAGCAATTCAATTATTTGCGAAAAACCGATGCGCTTTTTTTCATCTGTTGATGATTTCGGGTGAGCAATATCCGGAATGAGAAACACGGCTATTACAGCAATGGCGATTCCCAAGAATCCGGCAAGTGTAAAAGCCCAACGCCAGTTTAGCCACTCTGAAATACTTCCGCCAAGCAAAAAGGAAAGCCCGATTCCGATAAAAATTCCGCTGGCATAAAAGGATATTCGTTTTCCCCATTCGTTTCGCGGGAATAAGGCACTAATTAAACTGTATGATGTGGGGCTGGCGCCCGATTCGAATACCGCCAAAGCCATTCGTAAAACCACGAGTTGCAAAACAGATTGTGCCCAACCTGTGAATAGTGTTGCAAAACTCCATAGACTCAGGCAGATAAGTAATACTTTTTTGCGTGATAATCGGTCAGCAATAAATCCCATGGGAATGCCAAAAAGTGCATACACAAATGAGAAACTGGCGCCATACAACAAGCCGATTTCTGTGTTCGATAGAACAAAATCCTGTTTGATAATCGGTGCAAGAACGGCTATCAGCTGACGATCAATAAAGTTTACAATATAAATTATCGTTAAAAGCCAAAGCGCCAAACGAGGCTTATTCATTGTCGCCTTTGTTTTGTGTGGTTATAAACGGACGAAGTTTAATAACTGTTTTGGGGCCAATGCCTTTCACTTTTGCTAAATCATCTATGCTTGTAAAGGCGCCGTTTTTATCTCGATATTCAACAATGGCTTTAGCTTTTGTCGGGCCGATTCCGGGAAGTTGGGTAAAATCGTATTCGTCGGCTTCGTTAATGTTTATGGGATTCTCGCTCAAAGCTGCTTTTTCATCCACTGATTCGGTAGCGATAACACTCCAGGCTTTTCCGGGTGAAGCCCACATACCTAATTGTTTTTCTTGTGCATCTTTGGTCGCTTCAGAATACGAGTTGGCTACACTTGCAGAAATGGCTTCAGAATACGTTTTTTCAGCCATTCCTTTCTGGATTAAGGCTAAGCCTACATCAAAAGAACCTATCATCACTCTGCCAAATAGTTTGCCGTTTTTTTCGTTAAAACTAAGCGTGTCGAAACGCACTTTATTTTTAGCCACAAGAGAGTGTAGAAAATCTTTTGCCTGTTGCGCAAAGTATGTTGTGGAATCTTTTCCTCTATAGCTCCAAGGGGCTTTAATTCCAGCAAGATATACAGGGTAATAAAAGCCCGGAACTACTTCAATTTCAACGGAATTAGCATCTCTTCCCGCATGAACGTTGTAGAGTGTGTTCATTTCAACGTCGGGTTTTGGGGTTTGCCAAGTTCCGTTTGCGCGGTTCCAAATGCCGCCAAAATCTTGCAGAAAAACATTGGCAATACTATCCGAATAGATAATCAAAATATTTTCGTCGTTGTTGTAATCGGCGTTATTCGAAAAGTTATAAGAGCCCGTAATTGTTACGGCAACATCGGCAGAATCCGGAGATTCGGCATCAATAATGATGGTTTTGTGATGCAGTTTGCGAAGTTCATTCGATGGATAAATCATTCTGCCGCCGGATTGTGCGGCTGCACTAGCCCAAATGGCTTTTTGTTTTTTGTAACGGCTGTAAAAATCGTTCGAAATTACACCGCGAAGCTGAACCTGTTTTTCTTCTAAATCCCACAAAGCATTACTGATTGAAATTCCGGGAGTAATTGAGAATGCTGAAAAGGCTACGTCATGTTGAGCTTCATTTTTTATTACTTGAACTATTTTGTCGCTAACCAACGGTTTGGTTTTATCACGGTCTAATGGAGAGAAATAGATTTCAACTTTGGTATCGCCAACCCAATGAACCGGTTTTGAGTGAAGGGGTTTGTCTTTGTGAAAAGCAGCACGTTTTGCATCCGGTAAGTCATCACTACCGCCCCACATGGTTTCAAATTCTCTGGTGTAGGTTTCTGCAACCTGAGAATCTTTAATAACTAAGGTTGTATTCGTATTGTAATTACCGGTGTAGGTCATATTGGTGGAGCCGGTCCAAACCAAATCATCTTCTTTTGTCGGGCTGATATAATCGATTATGGCAAACTTGTGATGCATATCTGTTCCGGCATTCGGCTTTTTGTTATCCAGAATTTGTCCGTCTGGAGTATATACATCGCCGTCATCATCAATGGAATAAATTCCGGCTTTTGCGAGAATGGCTAAAAACTGAACATCTAATTCTTTGCCGTCAGTTCGATTAAAATTGTCGGTTACCACCCGAACACGGAGTCCGCGTTTTTTGGCATTGGCTAAAGAATGAGCTAAATCAGGATGTTCCATATCATACACACATAGATCAACACTAAAAGATGCATTATCGATTAAAGATGTTAGCGTATGAACCAAATTTTGATTTGAATGCGCTGTATTTCCCGGAAATGAAAGGCTGGAATCGCCGGGCATATTAAAGTAAACCTTAATCCATTCTACCTTACTGGAGTCTTGTGCAGTCAGATTTGAGCTAAGTAAGAGTAAGAAAAGAAGGAAAAGTAGTTTATTTCGCATGGAAATTATCCTAAGCTTTGAAATTCTAAGATAAAAATAGCATATTTAGCCCGTTTGAACGAAAATATTCTATGCTTCAATATCTTAACCCATTACGCTGGAAACGCACATTTCTTTTTACCATGCTGCTGCTCTTTTTAGTAGTTTGGTTTGGCTTTATAGATTCTTACAGTATGTTAACTCGGGTGAAACTGGCGTCAGAAAAATCTGAACTCCAAGATAAAATTGAACAATTGAAGCAAGAAACGGCGATTCTGGATGAAAAAATTGCAGATTTAAAAGCAAATCCTGATTTATTGGAAAAAATCGCTCGTGAACAATATGGAATGAGGAAAAACGGTGAAAAAGTATATCGTATCATTACTCAATAGTTCAAGCACATTAGCCTACCTACACACATCAGCATCAACTACACTATTACAGGCTTAATAAAGGAATAAAATTCATGATCGGTATAGGTATCGACCTTGGCGGAACATCAATCAAAAGTGCACTTGTTGACTCAAAAAAAGGGATTCTAAAGCAGTTCTCCGTTCCGACAGAAGCAAATAAAGGGAAAGATTTTTTACTTAATCGTTTAATTGAAGTAGTTGAACATGCAAAAAAAGAAGCGCCTGAAGCACCCGTGGGTGTCGGTATCGGCGCTCCCGGCATTATTTCATTAGACAGAAAAACAGTTTCGAACCCGCCCAACTTGTTGGGCTGGGATGTTGTTCCGTTAGCCGATGTAATCGAAAAAGGAACCAGACTTCCTTGCCGCGTTGAAAATGACGCAAATTTAGCCGCCTTAGGTTCGGCACGTTTTGGTGCGGGAAAAGATTACGAACACTTTGTAATGGTAACATTAGGAACCGGAGTCGGCGGCGGAATCATCTTCAATAAAAACTTATTCCGAGGCGCAACAGGCGGAGCAGGTGAATTAGGCCACGTAATGATAGATTACAACGGACCTCAATCGAACTCCCCTACGCAAGGCGGTATTGAAGCCTATATTGGTCAGCGATTTTTAAGTCGTTATGCAGCCGATCGTCTTCGCCAAAATACAAGCAACGAATTGTTTTTGCGCTTTAAAGACCATTTAGAAGATTTAGAACCGGTTGATTTATTTAACGCCGCCAAAGAAGGAAATGCCGTTGCGAAAGACATTTTACGTTGGGCTGGTGAAAAACTCGGATTCGCTATCGTGAATTATGTACACACGCTAGATATCAGAACGATTGTAGTAAGCGGCGGGGTTTCTCGGGCAGGTGATTTTATTCTTGCTCCGGCTCGTGAAGCAGCATTATCTCGTATGATGGATCCGTTCAAAAAAGGGTTTGATATTCTGTTTGAAACACTTGGTAACGACATTGCGCTGTTAGGTGCCGGTAGTCTTGCCATGGAGATTTCTAAGTAGAATAAGTTTTCCATAAGCACGTTGGGCTTCGTACCTTAAAACTGCAAACGAACGTAAGGTTTTCGGCTCATTGAAGCGCTCAACATTTTTTAGGATTAGTTATTTAAAGCACAATCTCAAGTGGGTTTTCACCGGCTTGGTATTGTGCTTTTTTATTGTACCTGATTCTTACGCTCAAGAAAACAGACCTCAACCAAGGCGCAAACCCACTCCGACTGATAGTTCTGCTGTTGTGCCCGATTCCCTTAAAAAGCTGAAGTCTTCGGCCCCAAACGGAATAATAGACCCGATTCCACAAGATGTTGCCGTTAATTTTAGCAGTAAAGATTCCTTGTTATTTCGATTAAAAGGAGACAGGCGCGCTACTTTATTCGGCGCATCCAAAGTGGAGCATACTTCAGGAAGTTTAAAGTCCGGAGTAATCGGCGTGAATTTTAATACGCACGTAATGAACGCCGAAACAAGCAATATTGAGGACACCTTATCGCATCCGGTGCTTACTCGCGAAGCTGATGAATTACGAAGCAGGCGTATATTATTCAATTACAAAACCGAACGCGGGAAGTTTAATGTTGCCAGAATGAATTATTCGGAAGGTAATTTGATTGGAACTGAGGTAAAGAATAAAACGCAGCACGTAGTTTTTATTGGTGATGGAATTTATTCAACCTGTTCGCTCGATCATCCGCACTATTACATAAAAGCAGATAAAATGAAAGTGGTTGATGAGGAAGAGATTTTCTTTACCAATGCGCGCTTATATCTGCTTGATATTCCCTACCCCCTAATCTTGCCGTTCGGTTATGTGCCTGCCGATTTAGATAAAAAGAAATCGGGCTTGTTGGCGCCTACATACGCTTTTCAAACACAATCTGCTCAAGGACTTGGGATTCAAAACTTGGGTTGGTTTCAATATTTCAACGATTATTTTACCGGAAAACTGGCAATGAGTTTGTACACATCGGGTACCATGAATGCCGATATTGATGCGAACTATAAATATCGTGACGATTTAAGCGGATCTATAAAATTTGGCTATTCAAGGCTTCAAGGCTTAGAGTCAACAGACCCGAATTATTCGCAGTCGATAACAAACTCGTTCAGCATAAGACATAATCAGTCAATAAATCCCTATTCAAAATTAGATGCGAATGTTACTCTTCGTTCGGCTCAATACAATAGAAATACCTCTTTTGATATAGAAGAACGAGCAGAAATTTCAACAACGTCAGCTATTGGTTTTCAGTCACGCGATCCTAATGGATTATACAATTATAGTATCAGAGCGAATCATTCTCAGAACTTTGCCAATAATACGGTTACTTTAAGCGGGCCATCAGCCAGTTTAGGATTTCGCTCGTTTACTCCGTTTCAAAATAAAAGCGGGCAAACCGGAAGTGCCGGACCTCTTGAGTCTATGACCATTAACGTGAGTTCAAGTTTAACATCGTCGTATCAATTCAGACCGATAGATGCTGATTCCGCATCAATAAATTGGTTTGAGGCTTTGTTGAGTCCGTCCAAATTTCGGGAAGCAACAGGCGAAAAAATTCCGGTAAAATGGGGAGCAAGTCATCAGGTAAGTTTAAGTTCGAAATTGATTCCGAGTGATGTAATTCAGGTGAACGGAAGTGCATCGTATCGCGAATATTGGCATCCGTATACAATTCGGCAATATTATGATACAACACTTAAAAAAACGGATTTTCGAGTGGTGAACGAGTTTGCAAGCGCACGAGATTTTAATTTATCGGTCGGAGCAAATACCACGGTTTACGGAATTGCCAATGTAAATATGGGCAAGCTGAAATCGTTCCGACATACCGTTCAGCCCAGTCTTTCCTTCTCGTATCAACCCAACTTTCAATCCGATTTTTGGGGGTATTACAGAACCTATAATCAGCCGACAAGCGATACAACAAGCATAACAGTTCCGTATTCTATTTACCAACAAGGCGTTGCAGGAACCGGCTTTGGCACCGAATCTCGGTCAATCAACTTTAGCGTGAATAATGTGTTGGAAACCAAATTGGTAAGCCGTGATACCTTGGGTGAAAAAAAAGAAAAGATTATAAAGCTGATTGACAGCTGGAATTTTAGCACCAGCTATAATTTTATGGCTAAACAATTTAAGCTCAGTGATTTAACGACAAGAATCAGTTCCAGTATCATCAACAATATTAATCTGAATGCCAATGCAAATTTTAGTTTTTATGCTACGGATACCAACGGTGTTATTGTTGACAGATATTTGTGGGATGCCCGGAAAAAACCGTTTCGATTAACTTCGTTTCAGTTCAGCACAGGTACACGTTTTTCAGAAGGCAGTATGTCGGCGCCTCGAAACCAATCGTATTATTATCCGGAATTTTACGATCCGTATAACCAACAAGAGTTTTGGCCGGAGAATCCCATGTATTACAGCATGGACGAAATTGATTACTCTGTACCTTGGAGTGTGAATTTGAATTTCAGTTATTCCTGGAGGAAATCGAACAATCGATTAACGCGTTCCGCCATTTTAAACGCGAGTTCCATTCAGTTTCGGCCATCCGAAAAATGGAATATTTCAACAACGATGGGTTACGATTTCATCTTAAAAAAATTGACACCCAACCAAATTCGTGTGTCGAGAAATATCCATTGTTGGGATATGAGTTTTATTTGGAATCCATTCAGCCCTTCCGGACAAACCTATTATTTATTTCGTTTGACCGTGAATTCGGCTCAATTCCAGTCCTTATTCCAAAAACTTCCGGGTTTGAACAATCTCGAAAGAAGCTCCAGCAGAATTCCTACGCGTCCGTTCGGTTTCTAAGAATTCGGAACATAAAATTACTCAAGCGCAGGCTTAGACTCGTTTCAATAAAAACAAACAGAGCCATTGCTCTGACGGTTTCCCCCATTAGTGATAGAAGCGGCATCCTTTTTTGAGCATCAGCGAGAAAAAGATATAGCGGATAGCACGACCCGAGCAAAGCGAGGGGAATGGCAGTATGAAAAAGGTTTAAGGTGTAAGGTATAAGGTTTAAGCGGGTTGGTGAGCAGGCGGTAATCAAATCCCGAGAATTCCGTATTTTTGCAGGCTCATTCACCTCATCAAAATAAAAAACTCCTGTACATGGAAGCGGTACCTACACAATCTCTTAATACCCGTGAAAAACGTCCGGAATGGCTCCGAGTAAAATTGCCTGCTGGCGGGAAGTTCAAGGAATTAACAGAACTTATTGAAACAAAAAACCTGAATACAGTTTGTGCGGAAGCACGTTGCCCGAATATGGGCGAGTGTTGGAGTTCCGGCACGGCAACGTTTATGATTTTGGGTGATGTTTGTACCCGTTCTTGTGGATTTTGTGCCATTAAAACCGGCCGCCCTGCAAAAGGTTTAGACTGGGACGAACCCAATCGTGTGGCTCAAGCCGCTAAAACGATGGGACTCAAACACGTAGTAATAACCTCAGTTAACCGCGATGAACGCAAAGACGGCGGCGCCCCGATTTTTGCGGAGTCTATTAACCGTTTGCGTGAAGAAATTCCCGGCGTTACTATTGAAGTACTTATTCCTGATTTTCGTGGTGATCGCGCCGCATTAGACACCGTTTTAAATGTGCGCCCGGAAGTGTTAAACCACAATATTGAAACAGTTCCCAGATTGTATAAACAAGTACGTCCGCAGGCAAAATACGAGCGTTCTTTAGAAGTGTTGAAAAACGCTAAAGATGCCGGACTGCGTACCAAAGCCGGAATTATGGTCGGCTTAGGTGAAACACCGGAAGAAGTCTATCAGGTTATGGACGATGTGGTAAAAATCGGTTTGAATGTGTTTACCATCGGGCAATACATGCAGCCTACCAAAATGCACTTACCTGTTTTAGAATGGGTTCACCCCGATCAATTCAAATTGTACAAAGAAATCGGTGAAGCCAAAGGCATTGAACATGTGGAAAGCGGTCCGCTCGTTCGCTCCTCTTACCATGCTGAACGCCACGTGTAGAAAGAAATTGAAAGCCGGTTTATCCGGCTTTTTTTATGGGGTGATGGTGCGAAAAGAGTAGGATGCACGTGTAAACGAAGCAAACGTCATTTCGTCATGCACGACGCGTTCGGGCATCTCGCACAATTTGCAAACGAATCCGAGCGAAGCGAACAACCAAACGGAGTAAACATCAACCTGGCGCAGCGCAGGATATTTAAAA
>SBGQ01000119.1 GCA_006226965.1 bacterium
ATCCGACATCCGACATCCGACATCCGACATCCGACATCCGACATCCGACATCCGACATCCGACATCCGACATCCGACATCCGACATCCGACATTCGACATCCGACATCCGCTTACTCGTGCCAGAATTTGGGTGAGAAAAGAATCAAAACAGTAAATAATTCTAAGCGTCCAATCATCATTGCCAGACTCAAAACCCATTTCCCTAAATCGGGGATGTAAGCAAAGTTGTCGGTTGGTCCCACATTTCCAAGTCCGGGACCGATATTACCCAAGCAAGCAATAGAAGCGCCAAGTGCAGAGATGAAATCAAGTCCTAAAAAAGACAGGATTAAAGCAGAAGTAGCAAATAGAAACAGATAAAGAATAAAGAAACTGAGAACAGTTCGAACAACGGCAGGTTCTACAGCAAAACTCCCGATTCGAACAGGTAAAATTGCTTTAGGGTGAAGCGTTTGCGTGATTTCTTTGAACGAGTTCCTAATGAGAATCAGCCAGCGAATCATTTTCGGCCCGCCTGCAGTTGAACCTGCGCATCCACCCGTAAAAAACAATAAGAGCAATACAAACAAGGCAACAGTTGGCCACAGTTCATAATCAGCAGTTCCAAAGCCGGTTGTTGTTATGATTGAAACTGCCTGAAACGATCCATAACGTATTGCATCACCAATTGAATAATCACTTTGATACCAAAGTGAGGCCGAAATAACTAGAACAGAAGCAACAGTTAACATTCCGTAAAAGCGCAATTCTCTGTTTGATGTAAGGGTGGCAAACTGACCACGAAATAATCGGAAGTGTAAGGCGAAGTTAACCCCGGCAAAGAACATGAATAAAGTTATGATGACATCAATATAGATCGAATTGAAATCGGTAACGGAGCCGTTTTTTGTTGAAAATCCGCCGGTTGCCATGGTCGCAAATGCATGGTTAATGGCATCGAACCAATCCATTGAAGGGTGAAGCCAAAGCAAAATAAATTCAACAAAAGTAAAGCCTGCATAAACCAACCAAAGTAATTTTGCGGTGTTTTGTACACGTGGAGTCAATTTGTCGGTAGTTGGGCCGGGTGCTTCGGCTTGGAATAACTGCATTCCGCCAAACCCCAATAAAGGTAAAATGGCGATAGACAATACTATAATTCCCATTCCTCCCAACCAATGAGATAAAGAACGCCAGAATAACAAGGATTTGGGAAGCATCTCAATTGCCGGATTAACTTGACCCGATGCCGTTGTTCCGCCAAAAATGGTAGCCCCGGTTGTAGTGAGTCCGCTCATGGTTTCAAAAAAAGCATCAGTAAAAGATGAAGTAACTCCAGCCAGTACAAAAGGAATAGCACCTACCATACTTAACGTAATCCAGGTTAAACTCACAATGAGAAAAGCTTCGCGGTTTTTGAGTTCTCGCTTGGGGCGATAGGCTTTAAATAACCCGCCGCCAATACCGAATGAGATTACTGCGCTCACTAAAAATGCTTGCCAAGTATCTTCCTGATAAATCAAATCAATAAAAAGGGGAAGAAGAAGGGCAAATCCCATAAAGAATAAAAAAGCACCAACTACACCCAGTACAATTTTTATATCAAACGATAAAATTTTGTGATGAGTCAGGCGCATACTAAAAACACTTGGTTACTTCTTCGATGGCATCAGGCAAACAGAATAATATTACTCTGTCATTTTCTCTGATGACGGATGTGCCGACAGCGATTTCAGCTTGACCTTCGTGTATAATACCACCTACAACCGAGCCTTTAGGGAACCTCAACGTATGCAGCGGTTTGTTAATGAGCTTGGAGTTGCCTGATGCAATAAGTTCCAAAACCTCGGCATCAATTCCGTGTAAAGCCGTTACCGCTAAAACGCGACCTTGACGCACGTGTCGGTGAATTTCGTTGGAAGCCGATTGTTTTACGTTAACAGCGGCATCTAAACCAATAGTTTGGCTTAATGGAATATAACTTGGTTTAGATACCAAAGCGACCGTTTTTCGTACTTCTAAGTGCTTGGCCATCAAACAACTAATGATATTCGATTCCTCATCTTCCGTTACAGAAATAAAGGCATCCATATCGTCGATTCCTTCTGAAACCAATAAATCGGGGTCGGCAGGATTCCCGTTTAGCACCAATACATCACGCAGATTTTCTGCTAATTCATACGCTTTATCGTAATCGGGTTCAATTAATTTTACTCGCCAGTCCTTGGTGTCTTCCATCAACATTTCGGCAATCATTTCACCGATTCGGCTTCCCCCGGCAATCATCACTTTAGATAAAGAGCGTTCGTCGTGTCCGGTACTTTTTATGATGGTTTTCACATCAGATGATTTCGCCAAAACAAAGAATTGGTCGTTTTTTTGCAATTTGGTATCACCTTTAGGAATGATGGTAAACCCGCCGCGTGCAACTGCAACCACACGAAAAACAGTAGATGCCATGTCCTGCGTGTATTCAATCAGCGTTTTTCCAATTAAGGGCGATTTAGAGTCAATTTTTATACCGACCAATTGCATGGTTCCGCCTGCAATGTTTAATACATCGGATGCGGCGGCACGTTTTAAAAGTTGAACAATATCAAGAGCAACAGAATATTCCGGGTGAATAACTACATCGATTCCTAAATCCGACGGTTTTATGGGTGAATTGGGAGATGATAATTCGTTACTGCGAACACGTGCAATTACTTGTTTTACGCCTAGCCTTTTACTCATCATGGCTGCAATCATATTCACTTCGTCGATACTGGTAGCTGCAACAACAATGTCGGCTGTATCGACCCCGGCTTCAATTAAATCTTTTCCTGAAGTGGCATTGCCCTCAAGTGTAAGCACATCCAGTTTTTCGCTTACTCGACTTAATGCTTCTTTATCGCGGTCTAAAATGATAACATCGTGTTGGTTTTTTGATAATAAACCACCCAGGTAATATCCGACTTCCCCGGCACCTATAATGACAATCTTCAAGGAATCAATCTGTTAGTTGATTTTTGACAAGTTTATGAATTTGGTTAACGATGTGCAAAAGTGGGAATGCCGCTGCTAAAAAAACGATTGAATTGCTCTGAAAGAAAAGTTTTAAAATTTCATAAGGATGATTACTTTGAAGCGCTCAAAATGGGTTAATCAAAAAACAAATATAAAAGGGGTGAAATGGGTACTGTTGCAAATACAGTTGCTTATAGCAGCATAAAAGATCAGTTACAAACCGGAGATATTATTTTATTTCATGGTCCATCAGCAGAAAGTGTGATTATTGAAAAGCTTGATCAAAGTCCGTTTTCTCATGTCGGTATTGTGGTTCTTTTGGAGGGAACTGATCATAATCGACCACTATTCTGGGAATCATCAACAATTCAGGATTTGGACGATTTCCTTGCCGGAAAAGTACAGGGCGGTGTTCATTTGGTTGATTTGGAGTCGGTTTTGGATTATGCAATGAGTGAAAAACCGGTGCATGGGCAGCATTACCAATTTGCTTGGAGAAAACTGGATCCGGGTTCAAATACAGATATTTTAGATAAAATGTTGGCGTTTATGCGCACTGTTGACGGCGACGCATTCCCTTCGTTAGAAGAAATGGCAATCCATTTTGCAGAAGGCAGACTCGATATTAAATGTAATATGAGCACCTTTTTTTGCAGTGAATTAGCATCGGATACGTATATGAATTGCGGTTTACTTACAACCGAACATTTACCGAACTATTATTCACCGGGTTCTTTTTCTAAGGAGCATTATGAATTGAAACTGTTAAATGGCGCTCAACATGTAACGGAGCAATATTTTCAGCTAGATAAATACATGTAATCAGGTTTTGAAGGTCGGCTTTGCCGGCCTTTTTTGTTTTTGATTTTCTTCTTTCCTGCTTAGTGGTATTGCGTTAACTTTGCGCCAAAATTCTACATCTAAAAAATTGACCCATGATTGATCGTTATTCCCGCAAAGAAATGTCCGAAATCTGGACCGAAGAAAACCAATTTAAAGCCTGGCTCGATGTTGAACTCGCCGCATGTTGGGCTTGGAGCCAACTAGGGCATATTCCTGCCGAAGATGTAGATAAATTGTATGAAAAAGCAGGTTTTGATATTGATCGAATCAAAGAAATTGAATTAGCTACCCGCCACGATGTGGTGGCGTTTACACGCGCCGTTTCAGAAACTTTAGGCGAAGAAAGAAAATGGGTTCATTACGGACTTACCTCAACAGACGTAGTTGATACTGCTTGGGGTGTGCGTTTAAAGCAAGCCAACGCATTGTTGTTAAAAGGTATCGACCGTTTTATTGATGTTTTGGCTGAGAAAGCAAAGAAATACAAATATTCGGTAATGATGGGAAGAACCCACGGCGTACATGCCGAACCCACCACTTTTGGTTTAAAATGTGCACTTTGGTACGCCGAAATGAAGCGTAATCGGGAACGTTTTTTATTAGCTGCCCGCGATGTTGAAGTTGGGAAATTATCCGGTGCCGTTGGTACGTTTGCCAATATTCCGCCGGAAGTTGAGGAATTTACCTGCCAGAAATTGGGATTAACTGCTGCACCGATTTCAACGCAAACCTTGCAACGCGATCGCCATGCCTATTACATGGCAACCTTGGCTTTAATTGGTTCGTCAATGGAAAAAATGGCGGTTGAAGTGCGCCATTTGCAAAAATCGGAGACTCGTGAAGCCGAAGAACGTTTCTATGAAGGGCAAAAAGGTTCTTCTGCGATGCCGCATAAACGTAATCCGATTGGTTCTGAAAATATTACAGGTGCTTCACGTGTGTTGCGCGGTTATATGGTTACTGCTTTTGAAAACATTCCGCTCTGGCACGAACGTGATATTTCGCATTCATCAGCAGAGCGAATTATCATTCCGGACGGAACTATTTTATTGGATTATATGCTCAGTCGTTTTGCTAATCTGATTGAAAATTTGGTGGTTTACGAAGATAATATGCTCGAAAACATCAATAAGACCTACGGATTGGTTTTCTCTCAACGATTGTTGCTTATGCTGATTGAAAAAGGTTTGGTTCGTGAAGAAGCCTATGATACCGTTCAACCTTTAGCGATGCTGGCTTGGAGAGAAAAACGCATGTTCCGCGAGTTGGTTGACGCCGACCCGACTATCACAAAACACTTAAGCAAAACAGAGATTGACGAAGCCTTCGATTTAAAACATCATACACGTCAGGTTGATACCATTTTTAAACGTGTTGGATTGGCTTAAGTAGATGAGTTGATTAGTTGATTTGGAAATGAAAAGCTGTCACTCCCGTGCATTCGGGAGTCTCATGTCGATTAGTATTTTTGCAGAATCTATAAGCGTTAACCATTTGTAAATTGTATGAGAATCCCTCATTTGAGGACACCTTAGGTGCTAAGAAGTGATATGTTGTACCATGAAATGGTACGCAGTACCACGAAGTGAATTGACGAGTAAAAAAGCCTTCTTACGTTTACGATTTCAAGTATTGCACAATGCGTGAACTGAAGAGGGTTGGGGGATGTCAAATCGATACTCGAGAGTGTTTAAAAAAAATGTGTCAAGCAGAATAAACGTAACTTGAATGTAAATTAGAATGACACACAATGAAAAGCTCAGACGAATTTGAGAGGGAAGCCTTTGAGTAGTAGGTAATTGAATACGGTCTAATTTTCAATTGTTCAAATCGTATTATTTATAGTATACAATTTAAGGT
>SBGQ01000184.1 GCA_006226965.1 bacterium
AAAAAAAAAGCCGGATTAACCGGCTTTTTCTTGGTATCTAATCTGTAAAGACTTACAAGCCCAGCACTTCTGCACCTTGATTAAACACTATATCAACAGGAATATTAGCTTTAGCCAAACGATCGAGTTCGTGTTGTAATTCAGGTTTAATTACACCATGTGTTTTCATCAATTCAGATACCTTTGCATAATCGCCATCTCCTTGAATAGAAAGAATCAATTCAGATAATGAATCCATTGCTTCACGCATTTTTACGAAATCAACTTTAAATACATTGTTTTCTGTTTTATAAAATGCGCCTTTTTCCTGGAAATAGTTGAAGCGTAACATATTTGCGCGTCCGTGGGCGCTAGCCGCGCCAAAACGTACAGAACGGAAAATACCGGCCATAAATGTAGTGTAATGCTCTTCAATGGATCCTTTCACTTCTCCGGCTTCAATGAGTTTGCTTACCATGTATAAACCGAGAATATCTGCTTTTCCTTCTTCCAAAGCTGATGCTTGTTCTTTCATCGCTTCGCGAACAGTACCTTTTCCGTTGATTGTATTTTTAATACCCAAACCATGCGCAACTTCATGGAACATTGTATTGTTGAAGAAGGCATCGAATGTAATATACCGGCGTTGAGTTTCATCAATTAAGACATCAGCAATAGGCAGCATGATTTTATCAAATTTAGCTTTCATTGCATTTTTTAGCTGTAATCGACGTGTGCCTTTTGTCAACTGAACTTCTTCATCGTTCGGTAGGTTTATGGCGATTGTTTTTGAGCCGGAATTACAATCCCCGGCATAATACACTACATCGTACGCATTCAAATCAGAATCGGTTCCCGGCATTTCATTTTTATACTTTTGCTGAACAGGTAATCCCTTTTGTAAATCAGGTAACATGGCTGCGTATTTCGCCAAACGGTCGCTCCACATTTTATCTTTTATTAATACATACGCTTCGTGTGATGCTTTATAACCGAATAACTGGTCTTCGTAGGTTTCTATTGGTCCGATTACTAAATCTAAACCGTTGTTTTTCATATCCATCCAAGCAAAATCAGAAGCCTGATAATCATCAGTAAGTAATGCTTCAGCACGTAATGTTAAATACGTTTTCAAGCCTTCATCTTCCGCTAATTCAGCAGCCTGACGTAATAAATCGGCAGCTTTTTCATGTTTTTCTTTAAATACTTCATGATAAAACTGTGTATATAAATTTCCGGCTTCATCACGCTTTACAACGGTGTATAAATTCTTTTTATCCGGATTATCCCATGCTTCAAACTCTTCTTTCGTCATGTCTTTCGGATAATAATTTGCGCCTTTAGGTTTTGCACCATATCCGGCAACAAAGGGCTCATTATTATTCAGTCGATCCCAAGGTCCATAGTTAATCTTCACTAATTCCTTTAAAACAGGGATGTCGATTTTATCAAAATCAGCTTTATCACCATAAGCTTCCATCCAAAAAACTTCATCCATAATTTTTGCAGCTTCAATCATTAATGGAACCATTTTCTTTTCATTTTCTGAAAGAGTCGATACATCAGCTGTTAATGTAAACTCTGCATACATAGCTCTTTTTGTTTGAATTTTGTCCATGTCTTTATCCTTGCAGGCAACCAACATTCCCAATGCCATTCCTGCTATAAGCCAGTTTTTCATGTTCTTATCTATCTATTTTGATGTTTGTGTTTCAGTATCAGTTAATTGAAAGGCAATTATACCTTGCGCTTTAAGTTCTGTTAGGATGATTTCTGTCATATCACCCAGAAATAAAAACTCATCGCGAATATCGAGCACATAGGCTTTAACCCGCATTTTTATGAGCCATTGATTTTTTACTACCTCATTTTTTGTAATAATCGCAATTGGTTTCTTTAGATATACATAGCGTGAAGTTGCTGCAGCCAACCATGCAATTTCTTTCGCTTTTTGAATATCGGTTTCAACAGGTAAATAAATCTCCGAAACAACTTGGCAATCAATCGCACCGGAGTTTGAGTTTGAAACGGCTTTATTCATGATTTCACTGTTCGGCACAGAAACCACGGAATCATCCGGTGTTACAATTCGAGTAGAACGTAAACCAATTTGCAAAACTTCACCGTACGTACCGTCAATATCAATTTTATCTCCTACCTGAAACGGACGGTCGAGAATAATCATAAAACCGCCGAAAATGTTCTTTAAAATATCCTGAGAAGCAAAACCAACCGCTAAACCAATAGAAGCCATTACCGTGTATAAGGTCTGAATTGGCGGATCGATAATCCCTTCAATCACAAAATACAAGGCTAACATCCATATCAGAATGCGGATAATCGGAACCAATCGTTTGATAAACAGACGATAATTGGTACTTCTTTCTGCGAAACCATCTAACACACTCACAACGAAACGAGTTATTAAATAGGTTAAAATCAGAATTACGATTGTCCAGAATATTTTACCGTAAGAAACTACTTCACTTAGGGAAGGCAGTCCTTCATCTGCCGTTTTTGCAGAATCAGCGATAACTGAAGCTGTGTTTGGAAGTGAATCTACCTGTATAACTACACTTGTTTCAGCCGTATCTGTTACAATTTTTGCAGAATCTTGAATGGGTATAAACAGCAATAAAAAAGCAATAATCAAACTCATCTTCTCTCCTAGCTGTATAAAATATTTCGTTTGGTTAATGCTTTCACCACCGGACGATAGGCGAATATATTCACGGTATATACACCGTCTTTTTCTTCAATTAAATTCATCATTTCCATGCGAGATAATAACATAGAAGTTTGTTTTTCGGATTGATGAAATGCTTTTGCCAACTCAGCAACCGATAAAGATTCATGTTGGAGAATAAAGGCCAAAGCAAAAAACTCTGTTCGGTCAATTTCGTGCGGTAATTCAATTTGTAAGTCAGATTCAACCAAAACAATCATTTCGAATGTGTTAAATTCCTGTATGGAACGTAACCACTGTATGATGGCAATTTTGCTGTTTCCAAGCGATACTTCATACAGTTTCTCGAAAAACAGTCGCTCTAAGAAAAGCTGGCGCTCATCTTCGTTTCCCATCACCTTTTTATAAGCCCTTAGTTGACGAATTTCAGCATCAGGTTCAAATCGTAATTGAAAACCGCTGGAACGATGTCGCTTAATCAACAAATCTTTAATATCCATTGGCTTAAGCTGATCGGTGTAAATCTCATCCGTAAAAAACTTGGAAAGCTGATTCACTTTATCCAAATAATGCCAGGCATATCTACCGATAGAAACTACCCAAAAAACCTGTTTTGCTGTTTCATTGATTAATAGCAGCAACTCATTAAGCGCTTTAAAGCCCGAAACAACACGTAAATACGATTTATCAATTGAATCGAAAACCAAAATACGTTTCGGTCCAAGATTGAGCTGTTTAGTCAATTCTTCAAAATTTTCTGCATGAATTCCCAATTGCTGAATAAACAATTGCAGTAAATCAGATTCAGAAGTAATCGTTTTCTTTATACTGATTCGCACTACAGGAAGTGTATGCTCCAGTTTTTCAAGCGCCTTATTAATCACCAAACTTTTCCCGGAACCCGTTTCACCAATAATGAGCGTAGTGCGAATTAAATCCTGTTTCCAAGCCTGAAATGTTTGTTTGAACTGCGCTAATTCTTGCTCATATCCCGTAAAATGTCTCAAATCGGTATTCTGTTGCAGACTGAATAATTTGCGATAAATAAAAGGTAATGAGTCCAGTTTTGTTCTAAGTGCGTTAAGATACTCACCCAACAAAAGCTGCGATGCTCGTTTTGTTTGAACAGATTCCGGGAATAAGAGATTTCGCACCCAAGCATAATATTCTTTGATTTTTCGGCTTCCGAAGCGTCCGTATAAAATCAGTACATCTTCTGTCTTTGCCCAGATGATTTGTGCGCGAGTTTTAAAATCTAAAGCAGTTGAACGAACCTGCAACTCTCTTCTTCTATACTCTAAATCAGCGAGTTCATTACCATGCAATTTCGATTCCAAATAAGAAATAACCTCATTGAGCTGCTCGCTGTATTGTTTCCATAAGCTTGATGTCTGTTCTTCAAACTCAGAAATAACCTGAGCCATGAGCATACTTACACGTTCCAACGCACTAGAAGCTGTTTCAATAGCATTATCCATACTTAATTCAGCAGATTCCGCCTCTGAATCAGAGTCCGCTTTTTTTTGCAAAGAATCGTGCGAAGCAATCAGGTTAACTTCAATAATTTCATCAATTGAGCGAAGGGTTTCGCCTGCCTGCAACAAATAAGCAGCAATTTTTTGGCTGATATCAGGAACGTATCGAACATGGTCATCAATCATAATTCGATTGATTAGCGACTGCCACTGAATCGATTTTGTAACAATTTTCGGAGGATAAACATCCTTTTCAAGTTCTGTTATAACAACAGCTTTCGCACTCAACTTCTCAATTTGTTCATCAAAAAACTGATCGTAAGCTTCAATATCAGCATCAAATAAAGAAAGCACATAATCCGATTCTAAAGTCGGGAAGATTTTATTCTTCAACAGATTTGTACTTGCTTTTACTCCGTTCGAAAGTTCATTTAAAAATTTCTGATTAGACTTTCCCGAAGTATGCGATTCAATACGTTTATTAAGCACCTCAATTTGTGATGCAAAATCTTTCCAAACATTCGGATAGTGTTCGGTTAATCTGCTGTCAAAATCAGAAATAAGTTTATTAAATTTTTTAAGAACAGACTGATTAACTGATTCCAGCTCTTGTATTTGCAAGATATAATCTCGTTGAGCATTCCACTCTTTTATCCAAGATTTTACACGCTTTTCATATTCAGCAAAATAGTTTTGTTCGGCACGTTTTCCGGCATTTGTATGCTGTTCAGTAATCGGGTTTTCAAACGTTCCGGCACGCGCCAAATCATGTTTAACTGCTTTAAAAAGAACCTGTGTTTTTTCTGTTAAAACAGAACCAAAGGAATTGGATTGGGATTCTATTTCTGTGATGAAAGCTTCTAATTCCGACAATAACTCTTTTTGCTTTGCAGGCAATACTTCTTCTTTTTCCAAATTCTGACTGTTCACATTTTGATGAATCAGCCGAACAGATTCAGAAATCAACGAATTTGTTTCAGAAGTAAATAATGTAAGCCATTCAATGAGTTCGGGATGTGTAAAATTGTAGCAAATTAGCTGAAACGGAATGTGTTGCTTTTTAGGCTCTAACTGAACTTCATTCGCTTTAAAAACACGTCTGATTGCATTTACTGAGCTATTTGAAACTCTTGAAACGGATCTATCTAAACGTTTTGCAGCCTTACCGATACCGACAAAGAAATTGTCTTCTGCTTGTTTCTGAAACCGTTCCTCAGGTTGAACTTCTTCAATTTCGGTATCAAGTGTTTGCAGATAATCAGCCCATTTTCTTACAACTTGTTCCGCAAATGTATTGCCTTTGGCATCTTGAATAAGTTCTTCAATTCCCGCTTTTAGCTGATTAAAAACAGTATTTCGTTTAGTAATACTCTTTTTTAGAAAAACGGAATCGCTTAAAAATTCGCGATGCAACTCATTTAAGTGAAGAATCTTTTTGAAACGATTTGAACGTTCTGTCTCAAATGATTGTAGAACGTTTAACTCCCACTTTTTTTGTAATGCGCTTAATACCTCATTAACCTGTGTCATAATAGGTGTAATATAGGTGAATACGCTCTTTTTTGTATTGAATCCTAAAGTTTTTCAGGCAGATACTGATTTATTTTTTTTGTGCGTTCCTGTTAATAAATCCTTATTTCAACAAGGGATTCATCCTCAAATTCTTTATTTTTCGGCGTTTTTAACCATGTTTGAATTTGGTTTACCAATAGTGAATTCTTTTTTTAGTTCTAAGAAGCAGATTTTCGTCTTTTTTTTGACCCTTTTTACAGGGACAGCCCTTTTTATCCCGAGTTCTCAGGCACAAACACAACTTGATAAATTCAGCCTAGCCAAACGACGCGACGGTAAAGGTTATGTGCTTCGTTTTCATATGAATACATCGCTGGATTCGGCAAAAGTTATTCAATCCGGTTCAAATTTAATTCAAGTTGCTGCCTATGCATCCGATTTTGAACTCCCGAATTTAAAATCATTACAAGTAGGAAATCCCATCCTTTCGGTTGAAGAATTTCAGATTGAACATGGTTTTGGGTTCAATTTCAATTTAGAAGACGAGACCTATTTAATTGCTGATATCTATCCGGATGCGAATAAAAAAGACTGGTTAATGTCGCTTACCACTGCATCAAAAAAAGATATTGAAGTTCTTACTGATGGCATTGAGCCCATTAATTGGACCACAACGATAATTACAGAAGAAATTGAAACTCAAGCGGTAGATTCAACCGGCTTTTCTCCCGATTCAATGAGAGTTGATTCACTTCCTGAAGGGATTGACTTCGATTTTACCACTTTAGCCTTAGATGAAAGTTATAATCGCATTAAAGACAAATCTAAATTCGATGTTGTGGTTATTGATGCGGGTCATGGCGGAAAAGATTCCGGAACCTTGGGCTTTTCAAAAACTAAAGAAAAAGATATTTCACTGAATGTGGCTTTAAAATTGGGTGAATACATCGAAAAAAATCTGCCGGATGTAAAAGTGATTTACACCCGCAAAGACGATCGTTTTATTGAGTTGGAAGACCGCGGGCATTTTGCCAATAAAGTTGAAGGCGATTTATTTATCTCAATCCATTGTAATGCAGCAAAAAACAGAAGCGCTTTCGGTACAGAAGTTTTCTTTTTGGGACAACATCGCTCGGAAGATGCCTTAGATGTAATGCTTTTAGAAAACAGCGTAGTTCGTTATGAAGCCAACGAAGGCGACAGTAAATCAAAAGGCTTAACATCAGAACAATTATTGATTTACGAGCTTTCAAACAGCGGCTACATGGCCGATTCTCAGTTATTAGCTGAAATGATTGACGAACAATTTAACCAACGTGTAAGCAGGAAATCTCGCGGAGTGAAGCAAGCCGGATTTATCGTATTGTATTACGCTTCTATGCCGTCTATTTTGGTTGAATTAGGATTTATATCAAACAGAAACGAAGAAAAGTTTCTAAAAAGTGAATACGGCCAGAGTTTAATGGCAAGTGCTATTTTCCGAGCTGTTCGCGATTATAAAGAACGTTACGAAAGAAAAGACTAGCAGGGATTTATGTCGAAGAAATTAGAAGGACCTTTAGTTATTGGTGTTGCCGGCGGAAGCGGTTCAGGTAAAACCACTGTTATGCGCCATATGATTAAGCGAATCGGCGAAGAAAACCTAACTTTGGTTGACCACGACGCTTATTATCGCGATTTAAAACACATTCCGTTTGAGGAACGCACCAAACAAAACTTCGACCACCCTTCTGCTTTAGAAACCGAATTAATGATTCGCCATATTGAAGCACTAAAAAACGGTTACAGTGTCGATATTCCGATTTATGATTTTGTAAATCATATCAGAAGCGAAAAAGTTCGGTCTGTTTCTCCCCGACAAGTGATTTTAGTTGACGGTATTCTGATTTTTTATGAAAAAGAGCTTCGCGATTTAATGCATATCAAAGTATTTGTGGATACCGATTCTGATATACGCTTATTACGTCGATTAACCCGCGATATTTGTGAACGTGGCAGAACACTCGAAAGCGTTCTTCACCAATATGAAAACAACGTGCGCCCCATGCACTTAAAGTTCGTTGAACCAACCAAACGTTACGCTGATATCATCATTCCGCACGGCGGTGAAAACCTCGTCGCTTTAGATATGGTTGATGCCTTGATTTCCAAACGTCTAAAAAAATAAGCGCTATTTGCCCTTTAGAAGTTTTTCTGAAACACTGAACGCGCCCTCTTGAATCAGTTTGATAAACTCGTCCAAGGTGTCTTCGGTGATGGAATGTGATATTCCGGCTTCATTCATAATAATGGCTTTATCTTTCACCAAACCTATTGGTTTTTTAGAAGTTACATTCGTAGTGAATTTCTGCACTTTCTTCCCTTTTGCATCATAAATCTCAAATTGCGTTTTTAATTTGAGCGGTAATTTTTCGATGTCTTTTCCTTTGCCGAAAGAACCGATTTTTATCGTGGTATTGTCCGTTAAACTTGTTTCCCCGCCTCGTTGAAATTCCATGCTGATGGCAATGTAATAGGATGCTTTTTTTGATTTTACGGCTGAGCCTTTCATCATCAAGGGATAATCGGTTTTCGGCTTTCCTTTTAATTTCATCAAACGCTCGACCGGATAAACCTTTAAACCCGATGAATCCTGCAAAGCATTCATAAAATGAGAATAAATGAAATCTAATTGCTCCAAATTGAAGTATCGTGCAAAAGGATCTTTCACTTTTCGCGGATTAAATTCCTTATCCATATCCGCTCTGAAATTGTACACCGCAGATGAGTCCGTGGTGAAAGATTGGGCTTGTAGAGAAACAAGACTAAAAACGACAAAGCCCAAAGAAAGTCCAAGACGATACACTTTTGAAAACATAGAAACCTATTTCTGATTATTAATTAGCTAAGACACCTCGCAAGCTACAAATAATCAGAAACTTTGCAAGTAGCTTCTTTTACGAGCATTGTTTTTCTGGTGCCTAATTACGTACTCTCGCAATGAATTTATCCCTCTTAATAGGATGAACTTTTATTAACTTGCAGCGGCTATTAATTTTGAAATCCAATCATGTTGAAAAAATCGTATTTATTGATTCTAACAGCGTTATTTATCTCTGCCTGTTCCACATTTAATCCGCCCTATTTAAAAAATTCGCCAAGAGCTTACCAACCACTCGTTAAACAAATACACCAGATTTTCGCAGATTCGGCCTTTTCTGATGCTTTTTGGGGAGTTCAAATCAAATCCTTGAAGACAGGAAAAACACTGTATCAACAAAATGAAAATAAATTATTTTTGCCGGCATCTAACACCAAAATTCCGACTACGGCAGCTACTCTTTTGGAACTTGGCCCTCATTTCACGTTTGAAACCACTCTGTTCACAACCGGGAAAATTGTGGATTCGACCCTGATTGGTGATTTATACATTAAAGGCACGGGTGACCCAACCTTGTATGAAGTGTTTTACGATTCTACAACCGCTGTTTTTTACGAATGGACTCAAGTTTTACGCGAAAAAGGTATCAAAAGAATTGAAGGAAATATAATTGGTGATGAATCCGCTTTTGATACTAAACATTTGGGTGATGGCTGGGCTTTTGACAATTTTGAAACCTGGTACAGCGCAGAGTTCGGCCCGCTTCAACTCAATGAAAATTATATTGATATTCGCATTGTTCCTCCGATGCAGATCGACCAAGCCATTCAGATTTTACCCAATATTAACTCCGAATACGTTTCTATTCACTCTAGCTTAAGCGTAGCTGACAGCGGTTTTAACTTCGTTGAAGCCCATCGTGCATACGGAAGTAATGTCATTGAATTAGAGGGTTCGGTTGTTGTTTTATCTGATACAGTAACCCGCTCACCCAGCCTTCCCAATCCGGGCGAGTTTTATATGACGGTTTTGCGTGAGACTTTTCTTAGAAACGGTTTTGAAATTACCGGTGAAGCACAAACCTTTAACGATACGCTCCGTTCAGAATCCTTACTTAAAAAAGCAATTATTTTGCATCGACACCAATCTCCGGAAGGCATTGAAATCTTAACCAAGTTGATGAAACGCAGCCAAAATATGTACGCTGAAACCATGCCAAGACATTTGGGTTATTTGCGCTACGGTTACGGAAGTTTTGAAAACGGAAAAAAGGTTGTTGCTGAAAACCTCGAACGAATGGGCATTGCACCTGACTCGTATCAATATTATGACGGCTCGGGACTTACTCGATATAATTACTTCTCTCCCAAACAGTTCGTAACCATTTTAGAGTACATGTACAGAAGTCCGTACAGCAAAGAATGGTTATCGACCTTCCCTATTGCAGGCGTTGACGGCACCTTAAAGTCACGCATGAAAAATACGTCTGCATTTGAAAATGTTCGTGCTAAAACCGGAACGATATCTAACGTAAGAGCACTTTCCGGTTATGTAACTACCAAATCCGGTGAAGAATTTGTGTTCTCGTTTTTAGTGAATGCCCATTTGCAATCATCAAGAGATACGGACAGGATTACCGATTCTGTGTTGGCATTAATTGCTGATTTCGGAAAGTGAGTTGGGGAAAAGGGTGAGATTTTAACGGTTTGTGTATGGTGCGTATCCCGAAGGGTATGCATTATACACCTTGTTGTATGCCGTTTTCTATGGGATTTTGAATAACTTATCTATCTGAGATAAAGACAATACCTCATATTTCGACACATCAACGGTTTCCGGAATTTTATCCCTTAATATTGGAACTATATATTGACCATTAATATTGTTGGCAACTTCCACAATGGTATTGAGTTGATTATCGTGAATGTTCTCTAGTTGATCATGAAGAATAAAGTGAATAGTCTCAATATCTAATGAATCAGCAAATTGAATATATGCAAAATCAAATGCCGCAATTTGTCCCTTTTTCTTACCGGTACTTGGATTACCCTCTAAGTTTGTTACGATTAGTTCGTATCCCTTTTCAGTCTTCACGGAACTTAATAAATAATATTCACCATATAGAAGATTCGAGATTTCAGAGAAGTACTTATTGAATTCCGTTATTCTATTCTGAATTAATTTGTCTTTTGACGAGATTCCTTCATTAATTAATTCCAAGTCAGATGAAATTCTTTTTAGCTTTTCATTTGATGATACCCAAAGCCTTTTTTGCTCTTCGAGATTACCTTTCCTTTCGTATAGCTTGTTTAATTCAGAGACAATTTTTTCTAGATCTTCAGTGAATCCTGATTTTTGCAGTTTAAGGGTTAATTCAGTTTCCTGCTTTCTAAATGACTCAATATCTCCTTTTAGTTTACTTGATGCCTGAATTAAGTCAGGAAGTTCTTTAGTGATATAATCCAATTTCTCTGAAATGAGGTCATTATGAAATTTTACTGTATCCTCAAATGATACTTGTATGTTAGGCACTAATGCACTTGCTTTTTCATAAAGGGATTTAATTTGCTTTGTATCAATTGAGGTATATTCTTGTTCAAGATCTGATTTACTTTCTTCAATTAATTCTTTTCTAATTAAAACCCTACTCAACTCAGAAGAAGCTTTATTTAAGGCATATTTAACTTGATTCAACTTGTCTATGTCCTGCTGATAGTTTTCATTAAGATTAAATGATTTCTTTCTGTTATCTAGGTCTTTGACTTTACCTTCTAAAAAGGTTAATTGTTGTTCAATTAAAGATAATTCTCCTTCTTTTTTTAGTCTTTTTTGAAAATTTTCTTCTTTGGTTTTGTCCGCAGAAAGTCGTTGTTTTTCTTCGTGATCATCGGTTGAAATACCTAACCAAAAAAGATATAGGGCTTCATATTCTTCTCCACGGGTATAAGAATTCAAAACTTTGACAATATGAGTCATCTTATTCTTTTCGTCTCGAATATTTTTTGAAATTATTTGACGAAATGTGGGCTTTTCAACATTTGTGTGTAATGTGACTTCCTTTAATTTTTTGTCAAAATCTTTGTCATTTTTTATGTTCTCCCCATTTATCTCCTGAATTTTCTTACTTCTAGGTAAAAAGTTTTTGCGAATAATAATGCCTTTTTCTTCTGAATTATCGAGATCACTTACCAGTAGCAATGAAATAATGATTTCATTTTCCTTGAGGAAATTTTCAATTTTAGTATTTGGTTGATTCTTAAACTCTGTATCCTGGTAGATGCTTTTACCATCAGCACCAAAGCAAAAATCAATTAAACGCAAAACAGTTGTTTTTCCAACATTGTTGCCTGAAATTTGAGTCAAATCTTCAGAATTAATTGGAGTTTCATCAACTATTAAATTGATCCCTTTGTGGAAAGGAATTTCTCTGATGACTTCGCTTTTATTTAATATGGTTAACTTCTTTAAAAACATTTAACGATTCTGCCGTTTGTTCCTTTTTTTATTGTCCCAAGAATAAATAACCAGTCCAAAACCAGTGTGAATAAATTAATGCTTATATCTAATTTTTGCTTGATTAAATCATATAATTCGAAATAGTCAATAGCGTTACCTTCATAAGTATCCAACTGTTCAATTACTCTTCCACCTAAATAGTATAAGTCACGCTCAGGGTTTATATTTTTATTAGCAATCATTATTTAGGAGGTTCTTCTAATATATCACAACGCATAAATGCGTCTACCAGCACTATCAATATACTGATCTTTATTGCTTCAATTGGTAATTTTTCGACTCCCTCATTATTCACAACTAGTTCCCACAATTCATTTTCTACATTCTCAATAATGTTATCAGCATTTTGCTTAATTTCTTCAAAAGAATTGAATTTTCCTTTTTCTTTCAAATAAATGGAATTAATGTTTCGTAGGACAAATTCCTTTTTTGTCGAGCCTTGTTTTTCTATTTCCTCGTAGATTTTGTTCAGTTTTCCATGATATACTTTGTATTCTTCCATGACAGGTTTATACCTGACTACATTGTTATATTCAATTTTATTTTCAGGATCTGGTGCATTTTCAGGATCTATTAATTCTTCAGTTGTGAAAAGATTGTTCCCAAGTTTATTGACAACCATATTCAAGAGAGAAGGGTTTTTAGCTATCAGATTTTGACCAGAAAGCAATTGCAAAATTTTTGATTCATGTTCCCTTTTCATGTCCTTCAACGATTTCACATTATAAACTTTGGGATCATTTGTTTCAATGTGATGATTCGGACATAAGAGAATTAAATTTTTGTAATGAGCCCTCTGCTTGTCCGACATGTTTGGGTTATAGCGATCTGCTTTATGCGTGTCAGGATTTGCATCTTCGATGTGACAAATATTGGAATAATTGGTATCATTTTCCCAATTAAGAAAAACTACCGGACATCCAGGAAAGGCACAGTTGTTTCCTGAAAGTGCATACAACTTTTTCAAAGTTAATTGGGAGTAATTTCTTGCTTGATTTTTTGCCATAATTAATACCAATTCAAAAATACAATTAATGCTTGGTTAATGTTTGATTTCCACTAGATAAATTACAAAGAACTAATTGTTAATGGCATACAACTCAGTTATATACGCAACTCCGCATCATTTTTTATTTCGCTTTTTATCCCATCATGTTTTTCGTAAACAGTATAAAAACATAGCTCTATGGATATAAAACGCAATAAATGTGTCATAAAATCTGCAATGCGTATTTTTGTATACATTCGTTTATTAATTGTCTGTAATTAAGGGATTTGTCAGGTAATTACCAACTTAAATAAAGTGGTTTGTGAAAATTAATTTAGGGTTTTGGGCTTGAGTAAAGTTGGAGATGTATTCGTTTCAGGAAATCGGAAGCCGTGCGGATTGGTGTTTTTGCATCAGGTTTGGGCATAGGTTTTTGCAAAAGGGATGCGGCGGGCTTGGTGCGAGCGAAGCGAGCACGGAGCGTGGCTACGCGACCCCAAAGCAGCCCGACCCGAAAACGAGCATCAGCGAGTGAAGGGATTGCCCTATTGGAAAAGGTGTAAAGGTGTAAAGGTATAGAGGTTTATAGGTTTCAGGTGGAGGTTTGCCTCGTTGGCTTTTACGCTTCGCTAACTATATTTTCAAAAGTTTCCTAGATTCCGTCTTGCGACGACACCGAAGGTACTACGAAGTGATACGCAGTACTACGAAGTGAAATGACATTTACTTCGTTTTGTTTACGCTTCGTTAAATGAGTTTTCAAATTATTAGAGATGCCCGAACTCGTCGGGCATGATAACATCATGCCTTAAGTCTTACTTAGACTGCTAATTATACGCCCGTATCAGTCGGTAAACTATGCGTTTTTGTTTATCAAGCAGGCTAACAATTTATACTACCAATTGCTAACTAAACCTGAGTCATTAACCTAAGGGACTGATTCTCGCTTCGCTCGGGTGAATTGGATTTTGGTGTAGAGACTCGCTACGCTCGGATTCGTTTGTAAATAATTAGAGATGCCCGAACGAGCCGGGCATGACGAATGCAGGGTTTATCCTCTTATCTCTATCGAATCAAACTTTAAGTGGTGCATAATTTCTCGAAGCACCAAAACCAGAGCAAAATCTTCACGTGTAAGTTCTACCGGCAGATTTGTAAGAGCTGCACCCATAACCACTCGTGCGTATTCACTGAACAAATTTTCGATTTCCCAATTCGTGTAATTAGATTTTGTTCTGCCGTTTTTAAGCAAGATTTCCTTTAGATAAGCATCATCGGTTATAAGAACTTCCTGATTCAGATTTTCCAATTTTTTAAGGCTCATCAACTCATCTTCAATGTAATTAATAGCATAATCGGTTTCTAATTCAGTAGGTACGTTTTGCTTAAAAAACAAATGAGCAATATGCAGATACCCCAGTTTCAACAAAACGACATCGGTATCTTGTTCATTCTCTAAAAAACGAAACGTTAGGCCGTCTTTGTCAAAATTGAGTTGTCGGATTTTAGTTGATTCCAAGGTTTTCATAGAACTCCTTCTATCCGATTTTAACGGAAGTCATCGTTAAAGAACCGCCTAATGGCTGGTCGTTAAAAATTTGTATCTCGTCGTTTTTGCCCTGTAATCCGAGCGAATACAACAGAGGCAAGTAATGCTCAGGAGTCGGGATTGATAATTCAAAGGCTCTACCCTGTTTGGAAAAATTGATCAAGGAATCATGATTTCCATCAAGGATAAACTGTTTCATTTTGGTATTGGCTTCGTTTGCCCAATCGTATCCATAATTTTCGTTGAGCTTTTGCCAATTCACCATCCTTAAATTGTGTACAATATTACCGCTTCCGACAATCAAGACGCCTTTTTCGCGGAGTTTGCTTAATTCATTTGCCAAGGCATAATGTTGCTGAGGCGTTTTATAGACATCGAGACTCATTTGAATGACAGGAATAGTTGCTTTTGGATACAGGTGCTTAATTACAGACCATGCGCCATGATCTAAGCCCCATTTATCATCTAAATGCACTTCCGTAGAATGAGCTATGCCCTGCACTTCACGCGCTAATTCAGGTGAACCCGGAGCCGGATATTGAACTTCATATAATTCACGAGGAAAACCGCCAAAATCATGAATCGTTCTTGGATGTTCCATCGCAGTTACGTGAGTTCCACGTGTCTCCCAGTGCGCAGAAACCACTAAAATCGCTTTCGGCGTTTCTATGGTGGAAGATATATTTCTGAAACCCTGAACAAATTCATTTTCTTCGATAGCATTCATCGGGCTTCCATGGCCAAGAAAAAGCACGGGCATTTTCGAGGTGTTTTTAAATGTGCTGGTTAAGTTATTTAATGCATGTAAGTTCATAGTTGCTAAGCTTGCCGGCAAAACTGCCGCTAGGTTTCGGATAAATTGTTTTCTGTTCATTCGTCAAAAAGTTCCAGCATGACCCCGAAGAATCATGCTGAGTAAAATAATTGGTTAGTTTGCTAAACCCAACTGTTTCATGTAGGTAAGATTATCCCAGAACAGATATTCTTCGTACATCACGCCTTCATCGTTCCACAATCCAATGGTAACCATGCTTATTTTAAAGGTTTTTCCATTGGGTTCGATGAATTTACCTTCACCGATTGGCATTGGTTTAGAAAAAGTTCCTTCCATCACTCCCATAACGGCTGTCATTTTACCGGAGCCGATTTTGATTGGATGCTCTTTAATTCTGGTATCAGGTGCATAAACGAACATTCTTGACAAGTCTTCAATATGGCGTTCAATTCCTTTAGTTGAACTTCCGTCCGGCCAGTGAACAATGATGTTCTTTGCATGACTTTCGTGTAAACGTGACCATTCCTGATTGGTAAATACGTTGAAATCTAAATCGTCGAAGGTTGCCAAATTCTTAGCAATAGTTTCATTTGTTTTTGCGATTTCAGCTAAAGCAGTTTTTAATTTTTCAACTTCGGCTTTGTATTCTTTTAATGATTTCTGAGCAGTAGCCTGTTGGCTTAAACCACTTAAAGATAAGATTGTAAATAAACTGACTAATAAGGTAATTCTTGTTTTCATATCGAACAGGGTTAGTTTGTTTGTTCGATATAAAGGTAGGCTGGTATTTAGCTTAACTCACTTGACCTATGATAAGAAATGAAAACTGGTTTTAGCTTTTCTTTTTTCTGATTCGGCTCAAGCTTTCAGGCGTAATTCCCAAATAAGACGCGATATAAACCAAAGGAACACGCTGAAAAATATCGGATTGCTCTTTCACTAAATCATTATATCGCTCAATGGCAGAATCCCACATGGTTGCATTTAAACGCTCTAAAGAATTTATATATGCCTTTTGAAAAAGAATTCTAAAGTAACGCTCCAATTTTGGCACTTCCTCATATAATGCTTCCAATCTGCTCGATGAAATTCGAAGTACTTCAACATCTTCCAACGCTTCAAGGTAGTAATTTGATTTTCGTTGCGTAAAAAAGCTCTCTAAATCAGAAATCCAACCGTTTTCAAGTCTTATTTGAAAAATGTGTTCATTGCCTTTATCATCCACAAAATAAGAACGCATGGCTCCTTTTGTGATAAAATAAATGTACTCGCACACTTCACCCGGTTCCAACATCAATTCTTTTTTTGCAGCAGATTTAAGTTCAAAAGCAGAAATAATTTTCGCCTCTTCATCAGAAGTAATGGAGACCCATTTGTTGATGTAATAAATCAATTTGTGATTATGCGGCATAATAACTCATTCCCTTTTGCACAAGAAAGGCATCAAAGACAGCCCTTTCCAAATAAGTACTTAACCATAAACCGTCACCGCCAGTACACCAAATTTCAGCTTGAGGATAGTGTGTAATCCATTGGTTTACCAATCCTTTCACCATTTCAAGGAATCCGCCGCTAATTCCCCATTGTAATGCTTCCGTTGTTGATTTAGGAGGCCAAGAATCCGGAATTTCGCGTTCAACATTCGGTAAAGCCGGCGCAAATTGATGCAATCCGTTTTCAAACAATCGCAAACCGGGCGCAATTACACCGCCTTGAAATACACCTTGTTCATCCATCACATCTATTGTTACAGCGGTGCCCGCATCAATAACCAGTACTGTTTTTTTTGATTGTTGATAAGCACCTTCACAAGCTAAAAACCGGTCTAAACCCAAGGTCGTTTTGGTTTTATACTGCAAACGCTCATCTTTAATGTGTGCACGAGTTAGTACTGAATACTGAATTTCACTTTGTAATAAACCAAAAAAATCTAAGTCAATAACGCTGCTGATTAATCCTTTTTCTGTTGGTTTGATGTATTCGAGTAGCCACAAACCCATTTCCTGATACTTTTCTTTCTTTAATTCAGCAACTAATTTCCACTCCGAATTTTCAACAAAAACCAATTTTGCTTTAGAGTTGCCTACATCAAGAAACCATTTCATCGATATTTTTTTTGAGTCGGTGTTTGGGGTTGTCTATTTTCCACTAAAAGAAAGCATCAAACTATGAAATTACCCAACAAAATTGCAATTGTAACCGGAGCCAGTAAAGGTTTAGGTGCAAGTTTTTCAAAACATCTTTGCGAAAAAGATGTTACGGTTTATGGAATCGGGCGCTCAGAATCTGACTTAAATCGTTTGTCGACTGAGTTTGGGAGTCGATTTATTCCTGTCATTTTGGATGTGAGTGATAGAAATGCTGTAGAAAACTGGTTTTCCGAAACCTTTAATGAGTCTAAGCTCCCCGATATCTTAATAAACAATGCAGGCTTTGGTTATGTAAGTAAAGTTGAAGACACTCCGCCGGAAGTTTGGGATTCTATGATGGCTGTAAATGTAACGGCGGTTTTCGATTTTACTCGATTAGCAGTTCCATTTATGAAGATGAATCCAGAAACGTGTCACATTATAAACGTGGCTTCTGTTGCGGGGTTAATCGGCAATCCCTCTCTTACTGCTTACAATGCCAGTAAATTTGCCATTCGCGGTTTTTCGGATGCTTTAATGAAGGAAGTCCGAAATGACGGCATAAAAGTGACTTGTATGTTTCCCGGCAGTATAGAAACTTCCTTTTTTGATCAATTGGAAATGAAAGGCAGCCCTAATAAGCTAAACCCAGATGAAATTGCACGTTTAGTTGTATTTTTACTCGAAACTTCTTCGAATTTTTTGGTTGATGAAATTACCTTACGTCCGCTTATTCCTTCTTAATATTCTTTTATTTGGCTTAATCAGTTGTGAAGATAAATCTGATCGGAAACCAGAAAATCTGATAGAACCTGTAACCTTTGTTAAGCTCCTTGCTGAATTTCAGATTATGAATACCGCTATAAATGTAGAGCAAGACTCTGCCATGGCTAAAACAATGCGCGACAGTGTGCTAAAGTATTACGACATTGAGTTGGAGCAATTTTATTCTTCAGAAAAGTATTATGCAAAAGACGGAAAAGAATATCAGCGAATGCTGAATATGGCCATGGATTTACTAAGTGAAGAACAAGCTATCCATATAGATAAAAACAAAAACTAAGCTTAGAGTCGTTCGAACTGTAACAACTCGTACCCTAAACTTTGAACACGATTATTTCTCATTTCACGACTTTTTCTGTCGTTAAAAATCCCAAAATAGGTTCCTAAGTAGGAATCGCAATAACGAAATAATTCTGCTGTATTCGCCACTTTATCGGGGTCTCTGATTTCATAATCTCGAATAGCAGTAACTCCGTCTTCCCCAAAGAATCGGTAATACACTCCGCCCGTATTTTTTATGATTGCATACGAGTCGTTCGGGCGGAATTTTAAGCCTTGAGAGTCGTAACGTAGTACATGTAACTCAGCCATTTTGCCATACAATACGAACTTGAACTTATAGCGCATTCCTCTGAACGTGATTTCTTCTTCGAATCGCTCTTCAATATCAACATCATAATCACTGTATTCAACGGCACGGTGAATGTAATCGCACCAGCCAACGGTTTGTGCGCCATAATAGACTTCAAATCGTTTACCGTAATTCGGAATTACCGGCTTATCTGTACCTAAGCGTTCTGATTTTACTTTTGTGAAGAATGAGCAAGAACTCAATACTAAAACAGTTAATACAAGTGCGATTATTCGATTTATCATGGTTGAAAAGTAGGGATAAATTGGAAAAGGTGTGCTGGGGAAAAGGTTTCTTGTGTAAGGTGTAAGGTGTAAGGTTTTAGGTTTCAGTATTCAGTATTCAGTATTCAGTATTCAGTATTCAGTATTCAGTATTCAGTATTCAGTATTCAGTATTCAGTATTCAGTATTCAGTATTCAGGTTTCAGGTTTCCAAATCAAAAATCATCCATCATCCATCATCCATCAAAAATTTCTACAATCCGACATCCGACAAAATCATTTGAACTGTAATCAAATTCAAAAAAAATCCACTCCCGATTTCTGTATTTTAGCCGCAAATAAATTCTCGTATTAAAATCTATCAATTTCAGAAAGGATAAAACCTTGAGCGATCAGAAAATCATCTTCTCGATGGTCGGTGTGAGTAAAATCCACAAAGGTCAAAAAACCGTCTTGAAAGACATCTATCTCTCCTTCTTTTACGGTGCAAAAATCGGTGTTCTTGGTTTAAACGGTGCCGGTAAATCTACCTTATTACGCATTATTGCCGGGCTCGACTCCGATTACATCGGAAAAATCAGCATGGAAAAAGGCGTAACGTTTGGTTATTTGCCACAAGAACCCGAACTCGACCCATCAAAAACAGTTAAAGAAATTGTTGAAGAAGGCGTAGCTGCAACCGTTGCTCTTTTAAAAGAATTTGAAGCTGTTTCCGCTGCATTTGGCGATCCCGATGCTGATTTTGATAAACTGCTCGATAAACAAGCTAAACTCCAGGATAAAATTGATGCTGCCAATGCATGGGATTTAGATTCTCGTCTCGAAATGGCAATGGATGCCCTACGTTGTCCTCCGGGCGACTCTCCCGTAACGAATTTATCAGGTGGTGAAAAACGCCGTGTTGCGCTTTGTCGTTTATTGTTACAAGAACCTGATGTTCTGTTACTCGACGAACCTACCAACCACTTAGACGCTGAATCTGTTGGCTGGTTAGAACAACACTTAGCTCGTTACAGAGGAACCGTTATTGCTGTAACTCACGATCGTTATTTCCTCGATAATGTGGCCGGATGGATTCTTGAACTCGACCGCGGAGAAGGGATTCCTTTCGAAGGCAATTATTCATCTTGGTTAGAGCAAAAACAAAAACGTTTAGCTCAGGAAGAACGCAGCGAAGATAAGCGTCAAAAAACCTTACAACGAGAATTAGAATGGATTCGTCAGAACCCGAAAGCACGTCAGGCAAAAAGCAAAGCCCGTATTAAAGCGTATGATGATTTGCTCTCTGAGGAAAAAGAAAAATCCAACGAGGAAATGGAAATCTATATTCCTGCCGGTCCGCGCTTAGGCACAAAAGTTATTGAGGCACATGGCGTTCAAAAAGGATTTGGCGATAAATTACTGATGGAAGACATGAACTTTATGCTTCCACCCGGTGGTATTGTCGGTATTATCGGGCCAAACGGTGCCGGTAAATCTACCCTCTTTAAAATGATTACCGGACTAGAAAAACCGGATTCCGGAACCTTCCAAGTCGGCGAAACCGTAAAATTAGGCTACATCGACCAAAACAGACCGCTCAATCCTGAAAAATCGATTTGGGAAGAAATATCCGGCGGCATGGATATCATCAAATTGGGTAATCGTGAGATTAATTCAAGAGCTTATGTATCCCGTTTCAACTTTAGCGGAAGTAATCAGCAAAAACTGACAAAAGAACTATCCGGTGGTGAACGAAACCGTGTCCACTTGGCTAAGATGTTGAAAGAAGGCGCAAACGTACTATTATTGGATGAACCGACTAACGACTTGGACGTGAACACCTTACGTGCTTTGGAAGAAGCGTTGTTAAACTTTGGTGGTTGCGCTGTAGTAATTACGCACGACCGTTGGTTCCTCGACCGTATTGCTACGCATATTCTTGCCTTCGAAGGAGATTCACAAGTGTATTGGTTCGAAGGAAACTTCCAGGAATACGAAGAAAACCGAAAAATGCGCTTCAATATAAAAGACGATCAACCGCATCGTATCAAATACAAACAATTGAAACGCGAATAATCGAATTAAACAAAGGTCGGGGTAAATACTCCGGCCTTTTTTGTTATACACTGATATAAATTTTTTGGGCAAATCCCTCACTTCGTTCGGGTCGGGCTTTACGCTTGTAGTCCTCGCTCGCAAGCTCGCTGTGGGCTACCACTACAATCCCTTTTGCTGACTATTCAAATTTGCTAACGAGGACCAATAAATCTATCCCCGTTAAAATGTATCATATGGTCAGGAACTTCCATTAACCAAACCTCGGTCTCCCAAGCAATATTGTTTGAATGTTTTTTAAACTCTGTCATATCTGGAAAAGCAGTCACATAAACCTTACCAATTTTGCAGTCACTTAAAAATTCTTCAAGCTCTAAAAGTCTTTTAGGGGAAACTGGTCCGTGAGAAGTTACTGCTTCAATTAAAAACAACCATTTTCTTTTTCTGTCATAAATTACAACGTCAGGTAATTTACTGTGTTGGTCTATTGGAATACCTAATTCTATTAATCCTTTTTCGTCCACAAATAAATCTTTTTTTGCAGTGTCGCCTAAGTAAAGAAGTATTCCTCCATTTGCAAAACGAGGGGCAAACTGTTCAACTATTGCAGCTTGAACTTCATTATGTTTCCCTGCGGAAAGCTTGATTGTTTCTCCGTTTTGAAGTGTAACAGGGATTTGATTTAGTGCTCTTTCTTTCAAATAAACTTCGGATAGTTTTCCAACCGTGTCAATGAAATTTTTCAATGCCTTATCCCAATTTTGGGTTTTGTATGTTTTTACGACTTCCAATACTTCCTTTGTTAATGCGTAATGAGCATTTGGGCTGTTTACTGGTAAATCTGGCTTGTCGGGATTGTAATCAACAACTCGTGCTTGGACAAATTGGTGAAGCACTTGTCTTCTAAATGTTTCTCTTGTATTTGGTGCATATGATTTGCCGTAATTGTCATTTACAAAAGTCATTATTCCTTTTGTAACACCTAAACTTTGACGAGTTGCGTTTGCCCAACTGTCATTTTCCTTAATGTTGCAAACTGCTAAAAAAGTTAATGCCGCCATTTCGTTGTATTGTGCTGGCGGTAATCCTAATGCTTTCAGTATCTCTTGTGCTTCTTCTAATTTGCTCATATCAGTTCATTATTACTTCCAATTCAAAAAGCTCATTTACAATGCTGTTTACATTGTTCATTGAGTAGTCGTTGGAAAGTATGATTATATTGCCAATTTCTTTTATGCTTTCTAATGGTGGGAATCTCATTTCTCTTAGTTCTGTTGCACTCACATTTACATTGCCGTTGAAAATTTGAAAGTAAGTATCAAATAATTCACTGTTCAGCAATGCACAAAGACCAACTACTTCGTTACGGTCTAAATGTCCGTCTTTTCTGTATATGTAATTCACTTTGTTTTCAACTCCAACAAAGTCAGATTTAACATAGTTGCAGAAATAAGGTGCTGCAATTAATCTGCTCTTGTCGTCTTTTGTGCTAAAACGTCTTAATAGAATGTAGTTTTTATTTGGTATAAGTAATGATTTAGAGCCGTTTTCAATTCTTATGAATTGCCCTTTTTCTTTGAGTTGCTTTGGCCACTCTAAAATCATTTTGTTTACGTTATGAAGCCAAAATAAAGGGGCTAAAAAAACAGTTCCGTTCTCATAGTTATTTTGAATAAACTCTAAAGCCCGAAATGAAACAACGGGACCCGTTGAAATTTTTATGTCAAAATCAGTCAGAACATTTTGCCAAGTAGAAACCATATTCAAAATATTTTCTTCTTTGTCGCTTGTGGGCAAATGCAAGATTTTTTCTTTTGAGTTTAGGTCAATGAGTTCTGAAGAGTTGAAATATTTTATTGTTGGTTCAAAAATGTCTTTAACTCCAATGCTTGAAGAAACAAGCACATTTTTGTTTGGATTAATTTCTTCTCTAATTGCTTTGATTACAACTGTTTCCTGCAAAACACTGTCTCGGTTGAAAGTGTCTTTTCGTGAATTAAACAAATGTATTTTGTCAATTTGAACGGTGTTAAAAAACAGTTCTCTAAACGCTTTAAAATAGTTTCCTGACGCAAAACTTCTCGGAGTGATAAAAATCAATTCTCCATTTTCTGAAAGAAGTTTTGCAGCAATTCCCATAAAAATTGAATAGATATTGGGTTGTCCGCTTACTAATTCTTTAGCTGCAATAGTTTTTTCGTCATCCTTTGCAAGTTTGAAATAGGGTGGATTTGAAATTATTAAATCAAATTGTTCTCCGTTATAGTTTCCTTTTAATGCTTTTGCATTGTCTAAAATGAAGTCGTGAATGTGTAGTAGATATTGAAATTTAATATTCTTTTCAAAAAGCCATTTTTTTAAATATGTAAATGTCATTTGGGAAAATGAAATCAAGTCGGGGTCTGTTTCATAGGCAACCAAGTCAATAAGTTCTATGTCACTTCTTGTTTCAACTAAATGTTCAACTAAAGCACAGGTCAAAATAGCAGTTCCACAACCTGGGTCTAAAATTCTGATTTTGGTCTTTGTCAAATCGCAATAAGAAGCCATAAGTCTGGCAATTTCTGTTGGTGTAAAAAACTGTCCTTTTTGTTTTTTTTGAGACGTAGACACTTGCTTTGCATAGTATACCCCTAACCTATCAGCAAATTCACTTGGCAGTTCAAGATTAAATGGGTAAATATTAAAAAAACCAGACATGTTAATAATTTAGCAATATGATCCAATAAGTAAATAACTAAACTATCACTTTTAAATAATTACAGTATAACCAAAAAAGCCCGGAAATCCGGGCTTTTTCAATTTGGATGATGCTCAAATCTGAGCATTTGCAAAAACGTACACTAAATTAAGCGCAACCGCCTTTTGCTTTTTTAACAACCATTTCAGGCGGAGCCTGCATTTTACGCAATCGTGCTTCAATCGCTTTTAGTTTTGCAGAAGCATCTTGTCTGAATCTCCATAAATCCCAATCCGATTTCTGTGTTTTATCAGGAGCAGGAGTTGCAGCAAAAATTTCAGCTCTAAAATCAGAAACGGTTCCCAAATACACGATTGGAGATTTTCCGCCGCGTTCTTCAGCTAAAATGGCCGCTTTTTTACTCAGTTCAGAATCATTCGAAACAAAAATAATTCGTTTATAATGTTGAACGAGTGTTTGATAATACTGCGGTTTATCCATCTCACTGTATTTAATATGAATTGCCGTCGGGATTTCTTCTTTTAAGGTATCCTTATCAGAAACATCAATTACGGTATAATCATAGGCGTGATACATTAACTCAAAAGCTAGTTTATCTACATCCATAGTTTCAAAATGGTAGTCGGCGTTTGTATAACGTTCTTCAACGGAACTCCAAAGCATTTCATTTTTTGACGGTGTAATCCAAATCAAAAGAATCAAAACTACCGGCACTACAGAAGCAATAATGTAATTGCGTTTTAAGTCGTGAGTTAATTTTTCGGTATTGTGATAAAACTTCTTTTGAATCCAGTTTGTACCAACAAAAGCTGCTACTGCAATAACTGTTAACAAGATTCCGAACGCTTCAGGACTCATGCCAAGCACCGAATTAATGGTTGGTGAACCCATGTTTCCGGCAACATACATTTCTTCAAATGCAGGATAGAACTCAGTAAATCCAAGTATTCCGATTACCGAACCAATCACAAAGAAAAATGCATCGATTCTACCAACTGCTAATGCACATAAGCTTGTACCGGGACAAAAACCGCCCATAATAAATCCTGCGCCCATTATTAAACCGCCGATTATGGCAGAGTCTATAAACATCGGATTAATATAAATGGCTTCGAGGTTTAACCAACCTAAGTGTCCAAATAAAAGTACGCCAACCATGGCTGTAACGCCTGCGGTGAAAAACACTTTTAATACCGTAAAATCATATCCGTAAAACAGACCAACCAATTTTCTTGTTGATGAAAAACCGGCTTGCTCAAGCATAAAACCGAATCCGATACCCATTAAAAAGGCAATAACAAAATCGAATTCGGGACTAATCATATTAGGAACTAATGGTGCCATATTCTTCTCCTATTTAAGCCATAATTTTCTGAAGAACCAGGCAAGCATATATGCTCCGCCGAAAATAGCCAGCATGGTTACAATACCGCCAAAACTCATCACAGCCATACCGCTCAACGCTGAGCCACTGGTACAACCACGTCCTAACTGAGAACCAAATCCGAATAAAGCTCCACCAATTACGGCAAAAATTAATCGGGTTCTATTAGTTACACTCGGGCCTTTTTCAAGTTTTAAGGCCACTCTGTTTGATAAAACGCCTGAGAAAAATGCGCCTACAAGTACACCGATTACTTCATAGAATAACCAAGAGTTTAACGGACTGTGATCCGGATTTCCGGCTTTATAATTCACGTAATATGTGGTGTTGTTATAATGTTCGGGTGCTAGTTGTTCAACACCGTACAGAACTACACTTTTTACACCACCGCTTGCACCCAAACCTCTACCGGTGAGGTAAATGGTTGTTAATAAAACGCATCCCAGCAGAAAACCTGCGAAATAGGGATTCATATATGCTTTGGGAGTCATTATTTTACCTCCTCCACTTTTTTAGATTCTTTTGGTTTATGCTCGTCTTCAATTTCTTCGTAGCCGGTAATCATTGCTTTAATATTTGATGTAGCTGTATTCCCGGTTGTTGTCATATACACGTGTACAATTACAAACGCTACGAGAATAAATGCTCCGAATGTGTGCCACAATGCAATGGATTCAAGTGAAAAATTTTGAATAATTACGACATTATTCGCATTTATGGTTTTATGAAATAAATACAATAAACCTGATACTACCATTACAGGCACAATCAAAACTTTAAAACCTAAATAGGTTAAAATTTGGAGCGGGTTTAACTTTTGCCAACGAGTTTTGTGTACCGGATGCGGTTCATTTTTAAACATTCCATAACCGTAATAACGAATTTGTGCTTTCAGGTTTTTGAATGTAGGAATGTATTGGCGCCACTCATCTGTTGTAAAATGCCAGAATATGGCAAATGCAATCAAAATGAGAAATAAATAGGACGCTATTCGGTGAAATTGAACCGCTTTTTCAAATCCGAAAATGGAAATAGAGTTGTGCACTTCAAAACCGGTTACAGCCAGAAAGAGGATTAACATGGACTGTGACCAGTGCCATACTCTTTCAAAAAGTTTATACATCTTAATACGTTTCATTGTTTTCCTCAATCCTTAATCTTTATCAAAACCTTCATATTTGGGCATTTCATGCTCTTTTTCATCTTTTAGATAGGCAACCGTGCGCATACTTGCGTGAGCAACAACTCCGAAAAGCGCACCAAAAATCATGATTAAACCTAAATTATCGAGCAGTGAATTACGATCTCTACCAGGCAGATAAAAACCGGTTAATTGTGCTAAGCGTCCGTCTTTTGGTGTATGACAATCCGCACATTGCAATGATTCGTTTGCTTTCGAAACCATGTGATTTACTGGCCAATACATTTCAGTCGGAATGAAACCATACTCACCGCTAAATGGCAAGTTCACATCTTTCATACCTTTTTCAGCAGCAGTTTTCCAATCGAAATCTTTCCAAAATGCGCTGTCGCCTTTGGCAGGAGAATACAGTTTAGGCTGAATCAGCATCAGGTTTTTAGAATCGTAAATTTGGTCACCACGGTGTACTTTTACAGGTATTATTTTTGATTCTGGATCGTCGTGAGAGCCTAACAATTCATTTATTTTTACCGGCAGTTTTGTGGTATCAATTCTATCCCCTAAGAAATAGTGATCGGCTTTTCCGTTAAACCAAACATATTCCGGTTTCAGGTTTTTACCCCAAGTAAATGTTCCTTTAATGGACATGTACACATGTTCACCTTCTGTATCATTTAGAGTAATCGGATTTCCTTTTTCATCTAAATGCCCGGCTTCAGACCATTTCCAAGTCATTTTAGTAGGATTTGCTTTTGCGTAAGTAGGAATATGACATGTTTGGCAAGCTACTTTTGCAGTATGTGTATTCAACATTTCATCCATGTGGGGAGTTGTTGTATGGCAGTCTTCGCAATAAGCACGGCTTACATTATTTGATGAAACTGAATATAAACGACCTTTAATTTGATGGTTTGGTGCTTGGTGACAATCCACACAAGTCATGTTTATACCGTCTTTTGCTAAGTGAATATCTAACTTTCTATCTGCATTGAACAATGCTTCTTCCAAGTCGCCGTGTTTTACGTTATTACCGCCACCGCTGTAAAAGTGACAGTTACCACAGTTATCTATGGTTGGCTTACCAACAGTTAAAGCCGCAGCAGAGAGATTTACAGTATTAGCAGGGAAACCACCTTGAGTTTTACTTTTTTCATAGGCTCCAGTTGAAGCATGGCAAGACAAACAATCTACATTCTCAGGTTTCTTGAAATCGAAGTCTTTTACTGATGCCATTCCCAATCCTGTATGGCAAGACGCGCAAGCCATTTCGTTTCCGGCAACACCGATACAATAGTTGTTTAAAACATTTTTCTTACCAACGCCTTTTAAGCCTTTGCCTTCAACATAATCAACCCGTTCCCAATTCCAGTGAGAGGATTCCATTACTTCAGTATGGCGCTCAGTATGGCAAGAAATACATGTTTTTGTTACTTCTTGCGGAGATTTAAAATCTTTTTGAAGAGCTGCGAATTTGGTATGATCAACTGATTTTGGCTTATCAGTGAGGTACTTAATTCGTAATTCTTCGAGTTTGAGGTTTGGCTCTTCCAGAGGATAGAAATTTTGATATAGTGCAATAATTACAATATTCAGGAAGAGAATCAGCAGCAACGTAAGCGTGCTTTTGTGTTCTTTTATCTTCATAGCTAAGACTTCTCATGAGTACAAAAAACTGCCCGATAAAGAAATTATTCCTATATCAGACAACTTTATCTGAATACGAATTTAAGAGTCTTTTAAGTGAGACACAAGTTAATATGAAGGTTTTGTGAAGATATTTTGCTGCCTATCAACAGTTTAGAACGAATATAAATATTGCATCTCTATTTTGATTCTTGATGCGAAACTGAGCCTTAAATAGGTAAAATGTAGTATGTAGTATGTAGTATGTAGTATGTAGTATGTAGTATGTAGTATGTAGTATGTAGTATGTAGTATGTAGTATGGAGTATGGAGTATGGAGTATGGAGTATGGAGTATGGAGTATGGAGTATGGAGTATGGAGTATGGAGTATGGAGTATGGAGTATGGAGTA
>SBGQ01000082.1 GCA_006226965.1 bacterium
GCGGATGGCGGATGGCGGATGGCGGATGGCGGATGGCGGATGGCGGATGGCGGATGGCGGATGGCGGATGGCGGATGGCGGATGGTAGAAATTTTTGATGGTAGATAGTAGATGGTTGATGATTGATGTAACGAAAAAAAGCTGTCACTCTTGTGCATACGGGTTCTCATACTATTTAGAAATTTGATTGGTTTATGAACTTTAATTTCTTCGTAAATAGTTGGAGATTCCCTCATTCGAGGACACCGCAGGTGCAACGAAGTGCAATGACAGATAACGAAAAAATGATTAAGAAAAGCCGTCTTTCACTATGAGTTATAGAAAATCACAGTTCGAGAACAGAAGAGAGTTTGGGAGCTGTCAATTTTATAAGACTAGCATCACAAACACCTTCGAGATTTTAGTATTTAAAAAACGTCAGATATTGATGTAAGTACAAATATGCAAAGTGGATTATCATTTGGGTTGAGCTTTTAATCTCAAAACACAAACCTTAAATAATTTTGTTTGAATCAGATATTTCCCGACTTTATCACACCTAATTTGTGACCAATTACTCCTAACCCATTCCATGTTCAACACGCTCATTAAATTCAAAAACTACGTTCTGGAGTTTCTCAATGAAACCAAAAATCCCGCCTTTTTGCTGAGCTGGATACTATTCTTAACCTTACTTTTTGTTGTTCGATTTGGGCTTGGTTTTGATATCTATTTCACCGGAAAGCCGTGGGGATTCATCCCAAAATTAGCGATGTATCCCGGAATATTACTCGTTGTTTTAGGCTTACTCCATCAAACAAAAGCGCATCCCATTCCGAAAGAAAAGGCATTTTGGCTGCATTTTATCTTTCTGAACTTCACATTAGGAATGCTTCATTATTTCAACTTTTTTAAAGCATCTATATTTGATGCTCCGCTTTCAACCTGGTATTTCTACAACAAAGTTCTGTTCAACTTTCATGCAACAAGTTGGTACCTCATTCCCGCACTCCTGTGGTTACTCATCCACCGAAAAAAGCAGTTACTAGATATCGGATTTAAGTGGAAATCAGAATTTTGGAAACCCTATCTCCTGCTTTTACTTGCCATTTTACCCTTCATTTTTGGAGCGTCCTTCGATTCCGCCTTTCAAAACAGTTATCCGCGTTACAAACCCGGACTCATTGAAGCATATTACAATTTGCCACTTTGGAAAACCGTACTGCCGTTCGAACTCAGTTACAGTTTGCAATTTATTGGGGTTGAATGGTTTTTCAGAGGATTTTTCATTTCCGTGATGGCGCGGTACCTCGGCATCCATTCTCTTTTTCTCATGGCAACGGCGTACGGATTTGTTCATTTTGGAAAACCTCTTCCTGAGGCAATCAGCTCCGTTTTTGGAGGATTATTGCTCGGAATTTTATCCTACAAAACAAAAAGCATCACAGGCGGAATCATCGTTCATTTAGGCATAGGTTTGGCGATGGAAGCGTTCGCCTTTTGGCAAACTTCTTGATAGCAACCAACATAATTGAGCAAAGCGAGATGTTGGCATGCCCGACACGTTCGGGCATCTCACACAATTTGAAAACTCACTTAGTGAAGCGAACAACCTAATTAAGCAAACCACCACCCTATACACCTTTACCACTCAAAACCTATTCATCTTTTCCCTTATGCGGAGAGAGTCTCATGCGAAATAATGCGTCATCTTAAAGCAGGAAAACATACCCTAAACTAAAAAGCCGAGATTATTCGCATTATGAATGCCATCGAAAATAGGAAGCACAAGTGCATGATTAGGCTTATCTATTCTGCAGGCTTGAGACGATCGGAATTGTTGAATTTAAAAATAAACGCCATTGATAGTGCTAGCATGATTATTCGAATAGAACAAGCAAAAGGTCAAAAAGACCGAATTGTACCATTGAGTGTCACTATACTAAATTTATTGCGAACGTATTATATAGAGTATAAACCAAAGGAATACTTATTTGAAGGACAACGTGGGGGCTCATATAGTGAACGAAGTTTAGCAGTTGTTCTAAAAAAAGCTTGTACAAAAGCAGGAATTTAAAAAAAGGTAACCTTACATACCTTGCGACACAGTTATGCAACGCATCTGTTGGAAAGCGGAACCGATTTACGATATATCCAAGAATTATTAGGCCATAAATCGTCAAAAACGACAGAAATCTATACCCATGTAAGCACAAAAGCCATTCAAAAAATTGGAAGTCCATTAGATAAAATTTCCAATAAATTAACACCAAAAAAAACCAACCATAAGTAAAACAACTTGATAAATAAGGAACACTTAGTTATACTGCTCTTAAATATAAACGCAACTTTTATTGCACATATACCACCTCTTTTGGAGTATATGTGCAATAAAAGGGCAAAAAAGCGCGCATATAACTAAGTTGGCTGCAACTAACGAAAACCAAAACAATGGAAAAGAAAAAGAATCAATATTACAATGTGACTAAATATATTTTAGCAACAATTCTTTTAGGGGCAATTGGGAGTGGCTTATGGGATAGGTTCTTATCAGAATTTTCAGATAATTTAATATCAGGAATTGCTAATCTATTCGGGCAGTTTTCCTCAGGATATGTGGATTACCTGTATAGTAATGTGGGAGATGGCATGAAGGAAGTTTTTAGTTACCATACCTATTCGCTAATTATGTCCTTTTTAATTCTGATGGGAATTGGGGTTGGAGTTTTTGGTTACAAGATAATTGGACAATTTAAGATTAGAAAAACGAAAGAGCTAAAAAAACTTAGAGGTGAAGAAAGTGAAGAAAGTGAAGAAAGTGAAGAAAGTGAAGAAATGACAAATAAAAAGAAAGAAGAACCAGCAAAATCTGATGAAGAAAAAATCGCAGATATTCTAAGTGATTCAAGATATAAACACAACAAAATACACCAGCTAATTGCAGTCTTAATATCGTTGATTTTATTGTCATTTATTAGTAGCGTCATAGTAAAGCATATTTATTCTTACAATGCTACATTGTATATCGAAAAATCCATCGACATTCTTGCACCATATTTAGAAGAAAGAGAGCGATTAAAGCTAAAGTCTGACTATAGACTCATTGATGGATATGAAGATTTTGTTCAACTTAATAATAAGTTAAATGAAATAGCAAACAGAGAAAAAATTGAATTACCAGAATTTACAATTGTATTAAAATAAAGCAGCAGCCAACAATACATACCTGCCCATTGCCAGCAAAAGCTGGCTACGTCAGGTATGCTGACCGTTGTGCTTAATATGAATAAAACGACACAAACCATATTATTGACATTAGTTGTATCGATTGGAATCGGTGCAAGACTTTCTATTTTGGGTTGGCTTTTCTTCGTTGGAATAGGAAGTGCCCTATTTTTTGGAATAGGTCATTTAATAGTTCATTTCTATTCTATGAACTACTTGGCGAAAAGCGAAAACAAGAGTTCATTGTTGATTATTTTATCTCACCTCTCATTTCTTGGAATCTTTTTGTTCCAATCAGACTTTGACGATTCAAGAAGTTATTCGGTGTTAGGTCACACTTTTGGTGTTGAAAGCGAAATTTTAAATAGCATTGGCTTTCCGATTGTCGGAGTTTCAATTATTTCGTTCATCTTTATTTCATTCATCATTGTTAAAAAGGCAAAAAGGAACAAGGTTTCAGGAAACAATGTGAAATTTTTGATTCCTTCGATTATTGCGTCTTTGATATTACCTTTTGTGTTTATCAATATTTTTTATGCAAACAAAGACCTTCAAAGAACCAAGGAATTGGAAACGACAGGTGAGTTTAATTCAATCAAACGAGCCTTAAAGAACTCTGAGTCTGTAGAAATAATAAAAATCAACCCATATCAGACTAGGCTAACAAGTTTCCCTTTGGAAATAATGGAATTGTCTAACGTCAAGATAATTGACTTAAATGGACAGCAGATTTCGACAATTCCTGAAGGTTTAGATAAATTGGCAAGTTTAGAAATCCTTAACCTTTTGGATAATAACATAACTGAAATACCTGTATCAATTTGTGCTTGTAAAAATCTTAAAGAATTAAGAATTGGTGGAGATATCAAAGAATTGCCAGACTGTTTAAAGACAATGACAAGTTTAAAACATCTCTCTATACAGAGTCCATACTCGAATGAACTCCTTGATGAATTAAGAGAATTTGAAAATATTGAAACTGCTCATTTCTATTTAAAAAGTGATGATGTAGATTTTTCATCAATGACAGATGAAGAAACAAAAGAGTACTTTAAAAACTCAAAAAAGTTTGACAAGGAGAAATGGGAACAGATAAAAAAAGAAACAGGAATAAAACATAAATACTAAGCACAACAATGTATAAAAATAATAGCCATTACAGTTGTAAAATCAAGTGTTGTAGCCCGCTCCAACTTTCTTGTAAGTTGACAGGAAAGTACCACGCAGTCGGCTACTATTCTTATACTAAACGTCGTTACGAACAAGCCGGAAGAACGATATCATTAAATGTGACGTATTGATTTGTTATATTTGTACGTAATTAAATTTAACGATTATGGAAACTAAATTAACATTGCGACTAAATGATAAAGTTATCGAGAGAGCTAAGAATTATGCTCGTAGTCATAATATTAGTCTTTCTAAAATGATTGAGACTTATCTTGATAGCATAACCAAACAAAAAGAAGATGTGAAAAAAATTTCAATTACTCCACTTGTTGAGAGTTTGAGCGGAGTGATAGAGTTGCCTTCTGACTTTGATTATAGAAAAGAGTACCGTGATTATATAGATGAAAAGTATAAATGAAAAAGTTATTCATAGATACTAATATTGTGATTGATTTATTATCACGGAGAGAACCCTTTTTTGAAGAAGCAGCGGAATTGTTTTCCCTTGCTGACAAAAAGCAAATCGAGTTATCTGTATCATCTTTGACTATTGCAAATACCAGTTATGCATTATTAAGACAAATGGATTCTAACAAAGCAAAGTCGGTTTTAAGAAAACTTAGATTGATACTAAAAATATTGCCGCTGGATGATAAGATTATTGGATTGGCTTTAAATGACGAGACTTTTTCTGATTTTGAAGATGGCCTTCAATATTTTACTGCAATTGAAAACGAGCAAGAATTGATTATAACTAGAAATCTAAAGGATTATAAAAAATCAAAGTTACCGACAATGACGGCTAAACAATTTATTGAAACAATATTATAAGGCCAGTTGGCAACACACAATATAAAACAGTTGGGGTTCAGTGGTTTGCGAGGAGTTGGCTCGCGCACCGGCATTCTTGTTGGTGGACAAGTAGGCAGCCCGAAATGCAAACGTTTTATACACGTACTAATTCGAAATTAGTTAAACTTCTAAATTCAAATTCAGCAAAAACAAAAGTAACATGAGACTCCCGTATTAACGGGAGTGACCGCTCTAAACCTGTTTTACTAGATTTTTTTACATGCTGAAAAGCCAGGAACCCGTCAGGATAACGTAGGGTACGCTGCGCTAAAATTAACTCATAGGCAGTTCGGAGATTCCGGGTCAAGCCCGGAATGACTTGGGGTGCGTCAAGAAACGTAGAGTACGCTGTGAACTTGCTACCTTTTAGTGGACAGTTATTCATGCGAATACTCATTACATTGAACTTATGACAACGTATAATCAAGCATTTAAACAAATGGC
>SBGQ01000097.1 GCA_006226965.1 bacterium
ACTTGGTGTATTTGAATTTGAGTTAATTTCAGATTGTGAATATAGCATTCTTTGAGGTAATTGACTACCAGTTACAGGAGTTGGCTTGACTCCCATTACGTCTGTGCGAGTTCTTCTTATATCATTAAACCCTTCGATTTGACCATAAAAAGTAACATAACGCTCTTGTAAAATTTCTCTTCTTAGAGCGTCAACTCGAGTTTGACCATCAGCATTTTCGATTCCACCATTATCAAAGTCAGTTAGAACATATGCATCAAATAAATTTGTATATCCTAACTCTCCAGTTGATAAATAAGCTGGATTAATATTTCCACCACCATTCATGTATGCACGGTAATCGTTTAGATGTCCCAATGCTACATCAGGATTTGCTGAATTTGAACGTATAGCTGCTTCAGCTAATGTTAAAGTATTCTCAGCATATCCGATTAATGTATATGGCGAATCATCTCCAAAAACTCCATTTGGATAATCAAACCAAAGTGGAGATAAGAAGTTGGGCTCTAGACCTGTGGTATAAATACCATCGTAATAATAAAAATTAAAACGAGCTTCTTCATTTGTTTTGGCATTACCTCTATAAAGTGCATTGCCAGAATCCATCAATCTAGTTAAATATGCATCATTAGCGGCCATATAGCCTGGGCGATCGTAATCTAAGAAAGAATAGAAAACGTTAAAATCGCCAAGGTATGTACTACCATGAAACGCTACTAAATCATCTGCCGGATTTGTAATACCACTTTGAGCAGCTGTATAAGCTGCAGCGTAATTTTTAGCATGCATGAAATAACGTGCTTTTAAGGAATATGCTACTTTAATCCATTGTGCTGTTGATAATCCATGAATATCACCAGAAATACTACTTGCAGATTGCGCAGTCAAATGTGCAATCGCCTCATCAAGTAATACTTGAACTCCAGCATAAACATCAGCTTGACTATCATAAGCAGGGTTTGGAAAATCCTCTACTTGTGCAGCTTGTGAAAAAGGAACATCTCCCCAAATATCTGCGGCTGTTCCGTATGCATTTGCTTTAAGGATTTTAGCTAGTCCTCGATATATTAAGTTCCCTGTTATCTCAGTTTGCTGAATCATAACTTCTGCTTGCTGTATAACACCAGAATATAAGTTTCCCCAAGGACTATCAGCATCACCAGATGTTGTCTGATATTGCCCTAAAGCAATATACTGTCTATCAAAACCAGTGAAATAGCCTGACCACATTCCAGTCAAACGAGGAATTTCACCCTCATGTACAAGTACATTCGCAACTTGAGCACCAGTCAAAATATACTCTGTATCTGCATTTTGTGCATTATTGGGGTCGTCATTTAAATTTTCAACAATTGACTCGCAACTAATGAAAATAGATGTCGCAAGTATTAAGTAGATAGATTTTTTTAAGGATTTCATAATCTCTTACCTTTCTATTAGTAGTTAACTGATACTGAGATTAAGAATGAACGAGTGTTCGGATTGTTGAAGTAATTCAATCCGCGTCCATTTGACGGACCTGTTAAATTAGTTTCCGGGTCCACACCATTCATTTTTGTCCAGAACAATAAGTTACGTCCGGTTACACCAATATCAACAGATCTTAACTTTGTAAAATCTCTAAATGCCTTTGAATTCAAAGAATAAGACAGCGTGACTTCTCTCAATCTAGTAATTGTTGCATCGTAGATGAACTGACTACTAACTGGTCCAAAACCACCACCCATAGATGTATACCAAGGTTGTGTTAATGCAACAGGGCCAGATCCAAAATCTTGAATATTACCTCGGAATGGTGTATTTGCCGGGATTACATTACCATTATAGTCTTTTAATGAGGTAGAATATGTTCTTTCCTGTGAAACATCTTGGTGTGTACCAAAATAATACAAGACACCTCGCGTACCGTCCCAGAAATCTCCACCTTGAGTATGTTCAACTAAAACAAATAACTTCAAATTTTTGAAAGACATTGTTGTAGAAATATTACCAACCCAATCTGGATTAGGATCACCGATTACGCCTTCTTCAGCAGCTGCTGTCGGGAATCCATTTGAATCAAGTACATAATCGCCATTTGCATCTTTTGCAAAGTCAACTCCCCATAATACGCCAACTGGCAATCCTTCAACTGCTCGTGAAGAAGTTCCGGTAAACCCAGCTAAAAATAGAGATTGTGTATTTGCTAAATCTGTGATTTTATTGCGATTTCTTGTCCAATTTAGATTTACCGACCAATTAAAATCTGATGATGACATAATCTCATAACCAGTTTCTAATTCAATACCTTTATTTTCCAAATCAGCTGCATTTTGATATTGACTAGTAAAACCTGTAGATGGTGCAACAGGAACAGAAAATAGCGCACCCTCTGTCTTATTGCTATAATAAGTCGCAGACACACTTAACTTATCATTAAAGAAGCGTAAATCTGTACCTACTTCCCATTCAGTTTTTATCTCAGGTTCAACTGCATTGTTCCCTTGATTTGAACTTAAAGCAAAACCACCATTTGCATAGTAACCTGCGTCTAATGTTGGGCCCCAAGACTCTCCAAAAGCAGCAGACACAAAATCTGTAGTTGTTGCATAAGGCACCGGCTCGATACCTACAACTCCATAGGATGTTCTAAATTTACCAAAAGAAAGAATAGAGTTATCTTTTAATGCATCAAGTTGAGTAAACTGCCATGCTAAATTTGCTGCAGGATAAAAGAAGGTTTTGTCAGAATTCTCACCAAATGTTGAAGCTGTTTCTGCTCTACCTGTTAATTCAGCAAATATACTTTCCTGATAATTAACGTTAATAGAAGTATAAGCAGCAGCAATTCTTCTTTGAGATTCTGAGTTAAAAGGAGTTTTATCAGCAGCTTGAGCATTATCAAAATTTAGTGGCCCATCATTTTTAATGATGAAATTTTGCATTGAACCACCAACGTTTTTAAATGTTCTATCGTTAACATTAAAACCGAAAATAGCACTCGCAAACAAATCTTCATTTACTTGTTTTTGCAAACGTGAAATGAAGTCAAAGTTCACTTGTAACTCACTTAATGTTTGGTCTGTTAATAAACCATTTAAGCCTGGGTTTGACGAATTTACCGGAAAATAAGTAATACGTTTATCTTGGTAATAGTCTAAACCTCCACGTACAGTAAACCCTAACCATTGTGTTGGATCCAATTGCATCTCACCACTTGTTAAAAAACGATCTACATTCGTAGTGTTTGACTGCTCATTTATTGTCCATAAAGGATTGTTATACACAGGACTTGCATTTGCACCTAAATAGCTTCTATATGAACGGTGTCTATTACTAACAGGGGCTGCTGTTGAACTGCTGTAATACGAACCCTTATAGTCAGACTGATCAAAATCAGGTGCCGTTCTTAACAAACCAAGATATAAACCTGCAGTATTTGACCCCATTTGAATTCTATTAGAATTAACTTTTGAATACATAGCATTAGAACTAACACTAAAGTCCTCATTAAATCTTCGAGTTGAATTAAATCTAAATGAAGTTCTTCTATAGTCAGAATTGTTTTTGATAACACCTTTTTGATTCAAATCACTAATACTCATGTAATAGGAATTGCCTAAATCACCACCGCTTACACTGAGGTTATTCTCTAGAAATGTTCCTGTTTGGAATACTCCATCTTTGTTACTGTCTATGAAGGTATCTTTTGAATTTTTTGTTAGAATTCTTCTATAGATATCACCGTCTTCAGCAACAAAATAAGCGCCTGTCATATCTAACACATCAGCAGCGCCTGAGCGATTGGCAATTTTATCACCCCAAGAAAATGCAGATGTTGGACTATATGCACCACCTGAACCTTGCCCATAACTACTTTGTAAATCTGGGTATGCATTTATTTGATCAAATGACATTGTAGATTTAAAAACAACATTTGGACGGTCTTTTACTGGAACACCTTTTTTTGTCTTTATAACAATTACACCATTTGCTGCTCTAGACCCCCATAATGCTGCGGCAGACGCCCCCTTTAGAATCTCCATTGATTCTATATCATTAGGGTTAATATCGTTTAAACGTGATTGTTGAACAACACCATCAACTCCAGACCCAATAGTCGAGTTCGAGATAGGAATACCGTCAACTACAATTAAAGGCTGTACACTTGATGTAATAGTACTTTGACCTCTAATTTGAACATATGTACCTGCACCTGGATCCCCAGAAGAACGAGTAACAACCACACCGGACGTTTTACCACCTATACCATTTAATAGAGAAGTCTCACCCGTCGTAGCAATTCTTTCTGCAGTAACATTTGAAGAAGCGGAACCTTGTTGATCACGATTTTTTTCAAAACCAAGTGCATTCACCACGACTTCTTCTAAGCCGAGAAAGTCAGGCTGCAATGTAATATCTAAAACCAAATCAGAACTTGAAAGAGTTACAACTTGCTTAGATTGCTTATAACCAACATAACTTGCTACAAGCGTATATGACCCAGGTATTACACCCGAGATTTCGTATTCACCGGAAATAGAAGTACTCGTGCCTTTTTTTAACTCTAATAGATAAACGTTAGCACCGGGCAATTCTTCGCCAGTAGTTGCATCTGTTACTTTCCCGCTGATTTTTGATTGTGCAAAAACTGCAGCAGGTACTAATAACAGAGCCAAAAAGTTAATGAAGAGTAACTTTTTAACCATAGATAACCTCTTTATTGTTGTAGTTTAATTCAGAAAGCCAATTAAACTGATGAATACCTCCTCCCAAAGGATTCAATCAAGTTCAAAACTAATTACTCATGCAAACATTTATTTACAAGAATAAACAGCTTTCAATCGATGTAATGTAAATGTTTAAAGAGTTAAAACAAAAAATTAATTTTTTGTTAAAACCACACACATACATTAAGCATAGAATTGATTTTATTTACACCAATCAGCTGAATTTCATTAAATATTTATTAAAAACGATCACCTATTCGGTAGCCATTTTACGTAAATCAAAGTTTACAATTCAAATCAGCTGATTCTTTATTTAGTTTATACAATAGTATTTATTGTGACTATTTTAGAACTTACATTAATTTAAGCTTGTGGAATTCGTAATACACAATTATACAACCCAAATAAGCTTTGCAGTTCCTGTAATTTGTTACTATACACATCTTGCTAAATAAAAGAAAAAATAACTTTCGATGTAAATTCTAATCTTTATTTCGGTATGTATCTCTATTTAACTAACTGACGTGTATAAGTACCGACTCCACGAGGTTAATAGAAAAATCATTGAAAAAGTAAAAATTGTCGTTAGTAAGCCGCGCCTTTTTTCCAAAAACTTCTGAATTATTAGATATAAACTTATTGCAACACAATATTGATACGTTATCAGTACCTAGGTTGTCTACAGATGTATGTCAACTAATTTTAGGACGTGAAACAGGTATAAAAAAAGGCAAGTGAATTGAATCACTTGCCTTAAAAAGATTGCTTATCTAATTATTAATAACCAGGATTCTGATCATCAGCAATATTAGGATTAGCTTGTAATTCTCTTTGTGGAATTGGCCATAATAATCTGAATGCTTCACCACTAGGGATTTGGGCAAGTGCAGTATTATTACGTTTTAAGTCAAACCATCTGTGACCTTCAAGAGCTAACTCTAATCCTCTTTCAAAAATTACAAGATTAGCTAATGCCTGACCAGTTGGAGCTTCAGCAATTAAACGATCTGCAACACCAGCTCTGGAGCGAACAACGTTCAAAGAATTTAACGCTTCCTGTGCTCTAAGAGCATCATAAGTAGTTACAATTTGTCTAGCAATTGCTTCGGCATGAATTAAGTGCATTTCAGCTAAACGAACCATCACAATTTTGTCTGAGTCGTCAACTCTGAAATATTTACCTAAAATTTTAGTAGTACCAACAGTTTTGACATTTACACTGTAACGAGTATCTGTTAAATCATGAGCACTTTCAAATGCTGCAGTCGGTGCATATTCACGTCTACCACCAGCGCCGTTTGGTAAAGCCCAGAATGACATTGGGTTAGTGTCTTCAGTATTAAATTGAAGTTCCCAAATAGACTCTGTGCTTGCCTGTGAGCCTTCAAAGATGTCAGAATAATTGTTCGCCATTATGAATGGTCCATTATCGATAACACTCTTTGCATCTGCTTCAGCAGCAGCCCAGTTACCAGCAGCCAAATTAGCTCTGGCACGTAATGCTAGCGCAGTCCAACCTGTTACATATGCAGATGCTCTGCTACCTGCGTTACCCAATGCTGTGTATGCTTCAGTTAAATCTGCAATGATTTGTGTATAAACAGCAGCTTCGTTTGCAGCTCTCGATACATAAGCAGAATTGTCAATACCGACTGTTGGTGTTAAAACTAAAGGAACACGTCCATAGAATCTAACCAACAACAAATACGCTGAAGCACGAATAACTTTAGCCTGTGCAACATAACTATTACGAGATGCTTGTGTAAAACCATCATCATTCACTAATGGCACATTAGTTATCAAGTTATTAGCAATATTGATAGTGCTGTAAGCATTTTGCCAAGCTGTACTTACCTCAGCATTGTCTTGCAATAAGGTATGTCTGTCAATTGCAGCCCAAGAAGGATATGAACCTGAGTGAACTGCATATTCACCAGCTAATTCTGGATATACCAGAGAAGGTGTTGCAGCTAATGTCTGCATTGAGTTATATGCACCTTGTAAAACCGCATTTGCTCCGGTTTGATTACTAAATGCAACTCCAGAATCAACACTTTGTTGAGGTGCTTGATCTAGTACATCACAGCTGGCAATGAACAATACTGTAGCTGCTGCAATGATTGAAAATTTGTTTTTTAACATATTTATTCCTGTTTGTAATTAGAATCCAATGTTAACACCAAAGATGATGCTTCTAGCTTGTGGATATGTAAAGAAATCCGTTCCAAAAGCTGTATTTGAACCATCAAAAGTACTTACTTCTGGATCTGGTCCAGAATAATCAGTCCAAGTAAGAAGGTTATTACCTGTTAGGTATACACGTAAACTTTCTAAACCTGCTTTGTTCATAATTTTTCTGTCAACGGTATAAGCTAATGTCAACGCTTTTAGGCGAATAAAAGAACCGTCTTCAACATAAAAATCTGAATCTCTGGTATTGCTGTTAGAATCATTCCAGCTTGCTTTTGGTAAAGTAGCTGTATTAGCTGTTTGTGGAGTCCAACGATCTAAAACGTTTTTGGTATGATTGTAAGAATATCCAATATGCTCATAGAATTGTCTGTTAGCATTAAAAATATCATTACCTAAAGAGAATTGGAATAATGTATTAAACTCAAATCCTTTGTATGTAAATACGTTTCTAATACCACCAAATAAATCAGGGTTAGCATCTCCGATAATGGTTTGGTCAGCACCGGTAATTCTACCGTCGCCGTCGATGTCTTTGAAACGGATATCACCAGGAGTTGCGTTACCAACACTAGCATTAGGATTAGCAGTTAAGTACTCATCAATTTCTGCTTGAGTATTCCATAAACCATCAGTTACATAACCGTAGAAAGCACCTAATGGCTGCCCTACTTGAACTCTTGAACCAAATCCAGAACTAAATGGTTGATCATCAACCAATGATAACACTTTATTTTTGTTCTGAGACAAATTCAATGTAGTAGACCAAACGAAATCATTTGATGAAACGTTGATTGTTTTGATTTGCAATTCCCAACCTTTGTTTTCAATATCACCAACGTTTGATTGGTAAGATGTAAAACCAGTTGTTGCAGGAACAGGTCTAGCTAAAATCAAGTCAGAAGTGTTTTTGATATAGTAATCAAAAGAACCACTTATTCTTTCTTTAACCAATACAAAGTCTAAACCAATGTTAGTTTGTTCTGTCTCTTCCCATTTTAAATTTGGGTTAGCAATTTGAGAAGGTGCTAAAGCAGGAGTTGAGCCATAAGCAGCAACACCAAACAATCCTAAAGATGTAAAATCACCACTTGGCTGATTTCCAGTAAATCCATAGCTCAAGCGAAGTTTTAACTCATTAAGAGCCTCAATGCCTTTTAAGAAAGACTCTTCGCTTAAACGCCATCCTAATGCAGCTGATGGGAAGAATCCATAACGATTATCTTCAGAGAATCTAGAAGATCCGTCTAAACGAGCAGCAAAGTTAACTAAGTACTTTTCTTTAAAATTGTAACCTAATCTACCAGTGTAAGATTCAAGACCATTAGATGATCCAGATTGTGAACCAGTAGTAATTGCAGCACTTGCAACAGTTCTAACTTCGTCAGTTGGATATTGGTCACCAGTTGCAAACGTACGATCAAAGATTGTTTCTTGATACGAAGCTACACCAATCACATCAATTGTATGGGCATCCATAAATTTCTTTCTGTAACTAGCAGACAATTCAGTTAACCATGTTTGGTTAAATGTGATTGAAGAAACACCGTTTCCTAATGGGGAACCTTGGTTTGTAAAGCTTGGTGCGAATTGATCTTCATATACATCAAATCTTTCAAGACCAGCAACTAATTTAAATTGCAAGTCACTAATCGGAGTATAATCAGCAGTAACATTTCCAATAAACTGAGTTGTAACAACATCATTTTGCACTTTTGATTGAGCAACTGGATTAGAGAATGCACCTAATGTAGTAGTATATCTAGTTTTTGTAGAATCTGTATATACAGGCTTAGTTGGCAATGACAAATATGCGTTTGTTAAAACTCCATAGATGTTGTTGTCATTTTCAATACGCTGAGATTCAGATCTTGAGTAACCAACACTGGCAGAGATTCCAGCTTTTTCACTAAATGTATGATCTAAATTCAAACGACCGGACATTCTACCAAAACCAGAACCAATCATTACACCTTCTTCATCATAATAGTTTCCTGAAATGTAGTATCTAGTTTTTGCATCACCACCTTGCGCAGATAAAGTATAAGTCTTAACTACACCAGAACGAAAAACTTCATCTTGCCAATTTGTTGTAGGCGCTTTTGAAAAATCAGTGGAATAAGTATTCATCTCACCAAAATATGTGGATCCAAAATATGCACTTGGGGCATTTCCAAAAGCACCAACAAATTCAGCATACATATCTTCAGCAGATGGATAATTATCAATTTCTCCATCATTATTAGCATCACCAGCTAAATAATCACCATAAACACCTTCCATGTAAATGCCCATCATTTCACCGGCATTCAAGAAATCAAGTTTATTGGCAAACTCTTTGGTACCAAATGTATATCCAAAATTGATTTTGGATTTACCTGACTTACCACGTTTTGTAGTAATTAATACTACACCATTTGCACCTCTGGCACCATAAACAGCCGTTGCAGAAGCATCTTTCAATACTTCCATAGACTCAATGTCTTCAGGAGCTAAAGATGCCATAACATTAAGACCTTGGTTACCTGTACCAATTGCAGTAAAGTCACCAGAAGACACTGGTACACCGTCAACAATGTACAATGGCTCATTTGAGCCAGAAATGGAAGTAGATCCACGAACACGTACAGAAATACCACCACCAGGAGTACCAGAACTTGCCGTAACAACAACACCAGCTGCCTGACCTTGCATTAACTGATCTGGAGAAATTACAGGAACACTAGATAGTTCATCAGCAGAGATTTTTGCAATTGAACTAGTCAATGTTTTCTTAGTTTGAACACCTAAACCAGTAACCACTACCTCTTCAAGGCCTAGAAAGTCTGGATTCAGAGCGATATCGTACATATTATCACCAGAAGCTATAGTAATAGATTCTGATTTTGTCTTATAACCAATATAACTTACTGATAATGTATATGAGCCTGCGGGTAAATTTTCAATAGTATAAGTACCATCGATAGATGTCGCAGTCCCTCTACTCAATTCAGTAATAAGAACATTGGCACCCGGTAATAATTCTCCGGTGGAAGCGTCAGTTACTTTACCTGTCAACTTTGCCTGAGAAAACGCAGCTAACGGCATTAGTAACATCACCAACAAGTTAATCGCTAATAGCTTTTTAACCATAGATAACCTATTTGATTGTTTTTGTTAATAAATGAAGACCAAACAAAACTGAAGTATTAAGTGTGTTATTCACACCTCACAACTCAGTATTTTAGCTTTTAACCATCCCATATATAGGAATAATTAAAATTGACTTCTAATCAGCATGGAATCTAATTGATTCAGTAGATAAATAAAACATTCAAACTCAAGAATCTGCTAAAAAATCTACATCAAGCTACTTTTTTGTTCTTTTTAAGAACTTTAATTACAAGTTAATACCTCAGCCAATTCAAGACTCTCATTCTATTACATAAAGCGCCGTTGATTTTAACTTGTTTTACATATTGCTTTTTATGGCACTTTATTTTTTTACAAAAACGCATGTGAAAATCCAGCATCGGTAATAATTTCCGGAATTTTTAATTGTGCTTTATTACAATTTTGATCTAAATAGCGTTTTTCAGTAATGGAATTCCACTCTATTATTTTAATCTGCTGTAGGGTATTCGACTCTCTTCTTATTGAATAATGCCGGTTTATTTGCATTAAATGCTTGTCAATTGCCTCTTTCATATCTTCCTTAATCGGCCAATACTTTGATTCAACAAATAGAACTATACCATTCGGATTTGTTTTAGGGGCCAAAAATATTCTCGAATATGAAATATTAAAAAACGATAAAGTCTCTTTTATTTCTGAGAGGAGTAGGGATTCCCCAAAATAATCAGACATTAAATCTAGCCTGCCAGTTATTGACAACTTTCCGAATGAATCGAACATAACTATGTCTTTTAAAGGATATCTCCACAAGCCTGAGTTATTTGAAACATAAATTGAATACTCTTCATTAGGCTTATAATCACTAATTGGTATAAAACCATCTCTTTGAGATTTTAATTCAAAAAACATTCCATTATTTAATTGAACGTTAAACACATTTGGCTTTCCATAATCAGAATAGCCAATATATCCTTCGCTAGCACCATACATTTCTAAAACACAAACGTTACGGTTGTCTAGGTATGATTCAATTTCTTGCTTATAATGTCTATATGCTACTCCACCGGATATGATAACAGACAAATGAGGCCATATCGAACTTACTTTTTTTCCGCTTAAACGTATTATCTCACTAAGCACCTTAGCTATCCATGTTGGAGCTCCTGTAATACTTCTAACATCTGCCTTTGCTGACTCTCTTAGAATGTAATCTACTTTTTGTGATATACTCCAATCTTTTGAGACACTTAGTGGTAAAACCTGCATTTTTTTCATCCATTTTGGCACATGCAAACTACTAATTCCACTTACTTCTCCAATCCAATACGAATGCTTGTCACTTTCTACATATTCCAGACCTCCCGGTAATGAAATGTGCTTTCCAGATAATAAATTCCAGCCATACCTACTAAACAGTAACTCTTTTACTACTCTTTTTCTATATATCGTGTCTGATTGTATTCGCTCTTTTGTAATCGGTATATGTTTACCTTCACCCGTTGTGCCAGATGAAACGGCAAAATGATTTACTTTTCCCGGCCAGTATATGTTTTCTACACCATTTTTTAATCGTTCAACACCTTCCCTATAGGTATCATAGGTGGTTATAGGAACGTTTTGAACAAACTCTTGATAGGATGAAATCTTTGCGAAGTTACACTTCTTACCAAATTCAGTGTCTTTTGCTTTCTGAATTAGTTGTAATAGCTGTTTTTCTTGAGGATGCATATCCAGAAAAATAGCAACCAATAAAGAAAGCAACAACGAACATCTAAGTACATTTAATATTTTCTAAAGAGTTCGTGTACTTGTCTCTATTACGACTATAATCTATATCAATACTGTATTAAGTCTATATAAACGCTATACTTTGTCTATCGAAGTGAGTAATAATCGGCGTTTTAACGGACATATTACGGTTTTATACCCGATGAACCATTGATTTAACTAATAATCATCATACAAACGAATATTTTATTCTACACCTGAATAGCTTTTTTAAGAATGCGCTATAACAGAAAGGAATTCCTAACTATTTGCGAGAGCTAACAATTCTGATGCTCTTAATTCAATATTCGGTGCTCCATACACACTCGAACCGGCAACCAAAACATCCGCTCCAACAGTAACAAGTTGTTTAGCATTTTGAAGACCAACACCACCATCAATTTCAATTTTGAAAGCTAATCCGTGTTTTTTTCTGAATTCATCTAACCATTTAACCCGCTCATAGGTCGATTCAATAAACTTTTGTCCGCCAAATCCGGGATTTACACTCATCACAACAACCAAATCAACATCAGGCAATATGGCTTCCAATTGAGTTAATGAAGTTCCGGGATTTACTGCAACTCCGGATTGTATACCAAATGATTTTATTAACTGAACACTTCTATGAATATGCGGAACCGCTTCTATATGAACAGAAATAAGATCAGCGCCGACTTTTACAAATTCCGGTATATACTGATCAACGTTATATATCATTAGATGCACATCCAAAAAAACATCAGAAAACTTATTCACCGTATCTACAATCATTGGCCCGTAACTGATGTTCGGTACAAAATGGCCATCCATTATATCACAATGAATCCACTGCGCCCCGCCTTTAATGGATTGTTCAACATCTTGTTGCAAATGTGCATAATTCGCTGCTAAGATTGATGGAGCTAATATTGCGGGCATTATTTTCTTGGTTTTATAGGACGCTGAGGTTTTACTGAATCAGGTAAGGCTACTTGGGTTGAGTCTTCAATAAGTGCGCCTTGTTCAATTTCTTCTTGGGTTGATTTTTGCTCTGATACAATCAAATTGACTTTTGAGCCTTCAACTAACGAGTCCGCTTTGGGGGCGTAGTCTAAAATAATATTCGATTCTCCGTCAAGAATCGGGGAGAACTGAATTTCACCAATTCGCAATCCTAAAGTTCTCAATTTCGCCTGAGCTTCATACAATTTCAAACCCATTAAATCAGGAATCAGCACTTTTTTGATTCCCAAACCATCGCTAATTACCAGACTAATTACAGTACCCCGCTCTACAGGTGTTCCCGGTTCAATCGACTGCTTAATTACTGTGTTTTTAAACGGAGATGATACATACGAAACTGTACCAAGTCTTAATCCATAATTCTGTAATTGTAACTCTGCATTTCTGAGGGATAAATCTAAAACTGGCGGAACAATTACTTTCGGGGTAGAAGATGTATTTACTGTTAAATAAATTTTTCTATTGGGCTTTACAATTAACGATGGCGATGGCGTTTGGTCGATTACATAGTTTGCGGGAAACGCAGCGTTGTAGCGCTTATCAATAACACTATCTCTTAAGCCTGATTTTTTTAATACTTCGCGAGCTTTCTCAATATCCATTTTTGTTACATCAGGAACGGTAAGCCCTTCGTTAAACATGGTATAACCGGGCAACACAATTTGATCAATAATTAATCCAGAGATTGCACCAACTCCGACTAAAATCAATACCGTTATCCAAAACTGTTTTGTGAGTAACATTTTCATGGTAAAAGATAACTAAAAAGGAATACCGACACTCACCCCTGTCACAATCTGACCTGAGTTTTGTGAATTTTTGCTCATTTCGAAGTTTTTTAGACGAACGGTTATATATCCGTCAAACGCAGAAACTATGTGATTTAGTAAAATTACGGACGTATAACGAGAAGCTGTGCGCAAATTATCGTTAAAATTCTGTGCTTTTTGTGCCCCGAGTATAAACATTGGAGACATTCCTCCCAAATTCCACTCCACCTGTGTTGACGAAACGGAAAAATCTCTCCACCCTGCACCAAACTGATAATATTTTGCAGCCAATTCATAATATTGTTGTGATCCGTAATCTTGAGTTACATGTGAGAATGCATTCGAGTTTGAACTATAGAAGTCGTACAATGTTACTTTTTCTAGTTCACGTAAAGCATCAATATTAATAGTTCCCCAATCGCCTTTACCATAGTTATATTGACCTGGAGTATAATTCGCTCCTGGGTTAATCAAATCCTGCATAGTTACATTAACTCCGGAATTATTTGAAGCATGATAATCAACTAAAAACTCTGCATATTTAACTACACTCCAATTATCATTTACATAGTTGATATACGATTTTTCACCCGCACGTCCTTCATTTAAATAATATTGGTGTGCCACAAAAGCAGCGACCTCCACTACAACATAAACTGCTGTTCTAGCCCATTTTTCATTTGCTGCTTGAGTCAAACCGGGAACAACAAGAGAACCGATAAATGCTGCACCTGAGTTTGTACGTAAAGGTTTAAGCCATTTCCCGCCCCAGCCGTCTTGATTATTGGCGGTCTCTTGTCTCATTATCAGATTATGCTCCGGGAATGAACTCATATAACTTAAAGAAAGTGTAGAATCGATTTTATTTGCTGATTCACTCGCTCCTTTTTTTGATGCAAGTTCTACGAAATATTGCCCTTTTACCACTATCGGGAAGGCCATTATAATGCAACTAATTAGTAAGGCATTGATTCTATTCATATTTACAGCTCAAAGTCAAATAAGAGTCCAAAATGAAATAACCATTCTCTACCATAAGTCATTTTATTGGAACTTGTACTAGTTATGAATTCTGTTGGCAAGGTTAAATCGTACTCATTAAATCCATAACTACCACTAAAGAACAGTTTAGTCGGAAACAGATAATTCGTGTTAAAGCTAAATCTAAGTTCGGCACCAACACCAGATTTAATGTCTTTATTAACGGCTAATGGACCTCCCCAACCGTTCCCAGCTTCAGCAAATAACCTTAAGAATAATTTATCAACCGTAAATCGATTTATTTGCTTATTTAAATGTGTGAGTATGGGGACATTCCACGAAAGCGTACTGTAAGCTGTTGTACTGCCGCCCAATGCAAAAAAGGAATAGGAACGCATTCCTATTAATCCACCGATATAATCCAAAAAGAAATACTCGTTTTGTTTATTCAAATAGGTAAAAAATCTGGAATTAACACTTAAAAATTGATTTCCAAGTTTAAACCCGTATCGACCTTTTACTTCAATTGACTGATTATTGTATTCATCATAAACCGGTATTAATAATCCGTCTTTTAACTCGTATGTATCTAATAATTTGCTGGGTTGATAGGCGTATTTGACATATCCTTTAAATCCGATTGGCGCAACATCATCATGTACATGATACATATCCGTATTTAAATAATAAGTAGCACTCAAAGATTTACCGATATAGTATTGCGATGAAGATGCAGCCAGCATTTGTTTGTATTCTCTTGAAAAAAATGGATTTACTGTTACCTGATAAGGGGTATACTGTGCGCCTAGTTCAAGCATTGAAAATCGATTTAATTTACTTCTCAAATATAAATCGGCTTCCCAAATATCATACGCTATATCTGCGGTAGTAGTATCCGGTAAACAAGAAACACAGGGAAATTCTTCAACGCTTACTCCATTATCAACATTTCTTCTAAGATTATAGAGCTCTATTGAAACGGTCGGTGACCAATGCGTTTTTATAAAAGGCAAGCCCTGATACTCAGCTATTAAAAATAAATCTCTGTCTAAATTCACTAATCGATTGGGCTGAATGAAGTCTGATGCCCCATCGCTCGGTAATGATCCCAAACCAAACATCAACCCTGAATAAATGGTTAATCGGTCAATAACTTCTCTAGAAGCTAAATAGAGCCCGACTTTCGCGTCTCTCCAAAGGTTTTGAGCCAATTTTCCTGCCTGCGCATTGATAAACAAGGACCCGTTTGACCCGTTTGGTGTTGTGTAATTATCAAAACGAACCATCGGGAATACACTCATTTTGGTAAACGTGTCTTTGTAACGATAATACGTTCTGTTAGAACTTGAATTTCTAGTTTCAATTTGAATTTGTTCAGCAGCTTGATCTATGCGTTTCGATTGTATGATGTGTAAGCTGCTTAGGTCAGAATCATCAAAGACATTTAACGCAGAATAGTCTTTTATTGCCGCTTTTGTATCCTTTGCCAAAACAGGTGTGTATGAACCTGTCTGCACTTCAACACCGTTATCCAATGTTTTTTCAGCAACTTTGTAACCTGTAGCTTGGTAACTTGAATAAATTAATTCATTACCGACGATTACAGGCATGAAAGCCCCTCCAATTACAGAGGTTAATTTTTTATGTTCACCTGTTACAAAATCATACTCATAAATATTGAAAATGCCGTCAGGATTCGATGAGTACACAAATCCGTTTTTATTCTCTAACCATTGCGGGTCTCTGAAATCTGCTTTTTCATTTGATAATAGTTGTTCTTGTTCTCCCGTCTCAAGATTTACTAAACGAATTTCGCGATGGTTAAAATCAGAGTAAGCAAATAACACTTCATTGGTTTCCTTATTCCAATTGGGTGAAAACACCTGCTCTCCTTTTTCAAAAAACGTAACGGGAGTAATCGACGAATCGGCGGGATTTAAAATCACCAGATTCTGAGTACCGTCACGTCTGGTGATCGCTAAAATTCTTTGGTTATCAATTAAAACAGGATCAGATAAACGAGCACTAAAACTCAGACGCTTTTCTTTTCTGGTTTTCAAATCAAACTCGAATATATCAGCGTATTCTTCCCCAAATTTGTTTAATTGTAATCTCGAATACATGAGTTTATTACCATCTTCTGTAAACGAGAACGGACTAATCCCCATCAATAAAATAGCCGAAGCGGAATGCCCGCAACTCATAGTATGTGTATGTACAGGGGATTGCTCTTCACTAAATGTATGTGCTAAAACGGTTTCTCCTGTTTTAATATCATGCAGATATAATTTCATGAATCCAAAATCGAAACCTTTGTTACTGATGTAGGCGATTTGGTTCGTTCCCGGACGTTTTATCGGGAAAAAATTATAAAAACCACCTTCTTCAATCAGTTTTTCAGTTTCAGGCTTAACGAGATCCAGACGTTCTGTGTATTCCTTTTTTAATTCTGATGTCCATTGTTCATGTAGTTCATAACCGCTTGTTCCTGTCGCTATTTTAATAGCTTCAGAAACATTTTGGACACCCGTTTTACTTAATGCCACACTAATGTCTTTGAGCACATGTTCACCGTATTTATTTGATAACCAAATAGAAAAAGCAAAACCATGATTGTATATCGTTTCTCTCTCTAAGCTTGTTTTCGACGAAAAACTACCCATTTGATCTAAGCTTAAAGGCTGAGTCTGCATAATTCGAGTACGAAGAATCATATCACGATGAGAATCCCATGTATCATAAAGCATGCTTGCCCTTTGGTACTGAGCCGTTCCCTCTGCCAACCATGCCGGAACACTTACTGAAGCAAACGGTACGGTTGCTATCCCGTTCGGAAACCCATATAACACATCAGGACGACGAACAGATTCATAGTTTAACCATTGTACATATGTTGCCGGATATCTCCTGCTGTTCTTCATGGAAGCCTGAATCTGTACAATGTGGGTAAACTCATGTGAAATTACATTTCTGAGCCAATTATGTGTACCTCGTAACGGAGTATCTAAAGCCGGAACCCAAATATCAATTTTATTATCAAAGAAATATGCAGCACCGTTCGAGTAATCTTCACGGTCTTTTAATACAATACTAACTTTAGTATTGGGTTCATGATCGTATAATTCTGTTATCGGTCCGTAAATTTCTTCTGCAATTCTGGATATAACTTGCGCAGATTGAGAATTTCCCTCCTGAAATATGATTTTAAAGTGGTCGCTCTCAATGGTATACCAGTCTAAATGATTATATGAGTAACCATAGAAATGTAAGTCAGCCTGAGCATTAGCAGTATGTACAGGTATAAAACCTACAAGGCTAATAGCAAATACGATATAGATGATATGATTTGATAATGCCTTCATTTATTGCTCAATAACTAATTTGTACGTTTTTAAGGACGTTGATTGAGCACTTTTGGCTTGCACTCTTACATAATAAACGCCACTTCCCCATCGGCTAGTTTGCAAAGTAATTTCCTCTGGGACGTTTCCATTTGACTGTGTTGTAACCGACCATACTTTTCTACCGCTAATGCTGTAAATATCTATTTTTATTTCAGCTGAAGCAGTAGTTTGCCATCTTAGTTGCGTAGATGCACGAGCCGGATTGGGCCAGTTATACGTTTCCGAACTAACCAATAATTCATCATTTGGTATACCATTAAACGATTCTACAGAGTACAAGACTTTCCCATCTGTTAAACTTCCATATGGAGAGGCTAACTTAACTTGAGCTTGTTCCGGCAAATTCCAAACATATATAGAACCATCCGGTGTAGTCGTTAGTAATTTTTTATCTGAAAATACCGGTTGGATACCTTCAAATTGATTTATACTTCCTGCAATTAATGGAAATCCTGTCAACTCATTTGCCTTAGAATCCATAATTGTTATTTGGTAATACAAACTGTCTTTTTTTACTGCTAAGACTTCTGTTTCTCCATCACCTTCCCAGTCAACGAGTAAAGGTGTTTGTATAAATTCTTGATTATTTATTGAAACAGGGAAATTATCAGCAAATGCACCTGTACTATATTGAGCAATTAAATCTCCCGTTGTAATATCAGATTGTATGAAAATGGGGCTTGAGTAATTAGATGCTTTAAATCCAGCCATATAACCATGCGATGGTAACGCTATAATATCCTCATCAAAGTAAAATAACTTTTCATCAGCTTGAATAAACGGAACCAACGAGTTGTTGAACTCTACTAAACCTAGTATTAACCGATTAGATAAATACACATCACCATCTACTGCGTGAGTTACTCCATTAAATACTAACCCGTCTTGTGTTAATTCAGCATACATGCCGGAAATTGTGGCGCTGGTAATTAGCGGCTTCAAATTATCAAACTCTAAACCTCCTGTGGCTAAATCGAGGTAAGCTTGAGTTCGTTCTAAGTCTAGTTTGTTATTAGTAATAGAAATCATACCAATAACTTCAGATTGTACATCCGTTATCCAATTCGTCTGCCACCCTGTATTCGTATTGAAACTAAATGAACTAACTTCTTGTGCACCGGTTACAGCAATTAGCTGATTTTGGTATATAATGGGTTGGCGCAGTACTTGGGTTGCTAATTTAGTTTCAGAAAATGAATGATTTTTATCTGAATGCAAGGCAGTTAACCCCGCCTTTGATGGGATTATTAATAACGTATCAGATCCTTGCATATAAAACATTGCGTGTAAGGGATACGCGGACTCAGAATTAACTTGTGTAACACTGTGTGATACTTTTCTATTACTAAACCTTGCGTCAAGTTTAACAAAGCCATCAAAAGGTCGAATTGATAGTGTAGCATTTGGCAAATTGCTACTTATATCATAAAATTCAACCGGATTATAAGCTCCTGAATTTGTTACGGTTGAAGGACGTGTATCAGGAGCAAAACGATTCTGATATGCTCTTAATGAATCCCCTTCTTCTGAAATCACCGTGTAGTTATTACCTGACCACCAGAAATCATATGCTGTCCCTCCAACAACTGACTCCAAAAACAAGTTGTTCGTTGAGTTGCCAATATCTTGAGCACCATCAGCTTCTTCAAGATCAACTCCTTTTCGGTAAACATTAGAGTTTATTGTATTTGATATTAAACCAGAGTTAATGATAGCCTCATCAATATGCCAAATTAAAATTCCGCCATTTAATAATCTGTCATCTGCTGTAAAATAATCTCCGTCGTTTCCGACATCGAGTCCACCGGGTAAAGCCCAATCATAATTATTAGTTGCTATGATAACTCCCGGAGTTAACACATCCACCAAACTATCTAAATTTGTTGCACTAAATTTGGTGTCCGTATTGGAAAAAGTCTGTGTAGTTATTGTACCATCCGGCTTGCGAATACTAATTGTAATTCCAGTATTTACAGCATCCCGATGTCTGTTTTCAATTAAATAATATTCTTCTTCAGAAATAGAATATTTTAAAACGCCGGAAGCAGGTTGTAAACTCACTGATGAAAGTGAAATAGGATTTACTGAATCAAAACTGATTTCGGTTGGAGAATCCCATCCCATATACAGTCGCTCCCAAGCAGATGGTAACGGCGGGAATAAACCGAAATAAGCAAAAAAACCTTCCGGATCCATCAACCCAAATCGGCCAATTGCACTCGTACCATCTACAGTATTAAATAAATCAGGCAGTCCAATATGGTTACCAGTTATGGCTGTTAGTAATCCATTAATTCCTAATTGTAAAACGTAACGCTCACCGAATAATTCACCCGGTCTAGACTCAGTTTCCGGTAAAATTCCGGTATTGGTAACCTTATACCCCTTTACTGTAAATCCATCGAAAGAATTATCGTTCATTAAATCGGCAATTCTATTCTGAGTTAAATAAATAGACGGAATATCTTGAGGTGTTCTATCTAATGTGGTATTTAAAAAGTCGAAATCTCTACCCGCTCCGGCGTGAAAAAGAATAAATAATGTATTATTGGTCCAATTTAAAGTAGAAACCGCGGGGTCTAAATCTACTTTCTCCCAAGTATCACGTAATAACCAAGTCAGTTTATTATCATTTTCATTGGTCTCACCTGTTGGAGAATAGTATGCCATTTCATTATCGAGCTGATAAACTGAAGGTAAAACCTCATACGAAACGCTAAGCTGATTTTTTGAGGCCGTTTCGAAATAATTCTTTACAAACTCTAAATGTGCTTCAAAATAACCTTGATTATGCGGTAGCGGATCAATTACAATTATTGATGAGTCTAAATAGGACGGATTAAATGTTCCATCACCTGTCGTATAATCGTTTTCATCCGGCTGAAATTCAACCATAGCCGCTACAATGTGCAAATTTCCATTCGAAAGTTTAACATCGGAAGATGCCTTGCTATTCGAACGTTCATTTAATGCTGATCGCCAACCATCTAATCTAAACTGCGCTGATAATGAGTGTGATAAAACTAGAACTAATATAAAAGCGCCACAGATTCTCTTTAAATAGTAACTCATAAAATAGTTGGCAGATTCACACGATTTTTTTTCCAAGGTAATTTATCGTTCAACTGCATTATCGGAAATCAACTAATAAAGAAAAACGAATAGTTCCTTCGAGAGGATGCCGTTCTTGTATCGTATAGATATAACTAAAATCAACACCAATTATATCATAGCGAATACCAGCACCCAATGTAATAAATTGACGATTTCCATTATTCGGATTTTCGTAAAAATATCCCCCACGAAGAGCAAACTTATCAGCGTACCAATATTCCAGACCTCCGCCAATCATCAATTGTTCCATAACGGAAAGAGTTACAGGATCTTTTCCCTGCTCTGGAGTAAATGTGATGGGTTTCCATGCGGTAAACAACGCAACTATAGATGGAGTTACCACATTACGGGTTCTGGAAGTATCTCCTGGAACCTGTTCAACTGTTCTATCTGCCATTATCTTAGATACATCAGCCGATACAGTTACTTTATTATATCCATCGGGATCTAACTCTGTTGTGAATGCAAATCCGGCTCTTAGCATGGTAGGAAGTGGATCTTTTTGCTGTTCATCCGTGTACTGAATAGCCGTTCCAATATTCGAAGCATTTAATCCGAAATTAATATTTGCCTTGTTTTCACCAAGCATGAAAATGGGCGATTTATACAAAAAGCCCAAATCAAAAGCGAGACTCGTACCCGCACTAGCTTGTACTTGAGCACTAGTTTCGGTTCCTTCCGGAACCAAGTTAGAATAGATAAATCGTGTTCCGATACCAATTGCAAAATCAGGGGTTATATCAAACCCATATGATGCACCAACAGCAAAATCATAGCTACTGAATTTACCTATCTCGTTACCTATTTCATCAGTTTGTACCTGTTCGCCAAGATTCAAAAAAGTTATATGTCCGGCAAAAGTCCCAAGACCGTCTATATAGTACTTTCCTACTAAGTAGTCATAAAATAAACCGGCATCAAAATTTGGAAGCCAGTTTGCATGCGTAATTGAAAGCTGACTTCCTTTCTGAAAAGCCAAACCTGCTGGGTTCCAAAAAATTGCAGAAGCATTATCTGCAATAGCCACATTTGAGTTTCCCATTCCGGCGGCTCTTGAATCTGGTTCAATTTGTAAAAATGGAACGCCCGTTATCCCTACCTGTGCATGTGCCGTTTGGCTTGTAACAATAAAGAACGGTAATACGCAGATAAAAATACCGGTAAGTTTTGTTCTCATAGATATTTGTCTTAATTGTCTTCTCATTATTGGATTATTACTAGTTTTTCAATTCGTTCTACTGTCTGTTGCCCATTGGGTGTATCTGCTTTTATTCTGACGTGGTAAAGATACGTTCCCGTTGCTAATTTATCGCCATCTTTGTCTGTACCGTCCCAATCGATAGTTATGAATGGGCTACTTGTTACATATATAGGATTTTGATAATGATATACAGGTTTTCCACTCAAAGTAAAAACGCGTATTAATACTGACAACGCGGTATTGGGTTGATTGTGTTCGATAATAAACTTTGTCTTTGAGTGCATCGGATTCGGATAGTTATATACGTTTCGAACAATCAAACTTGAAGTGCTTGTAACTGTAAAGTCCGTGCTTTGTTCACTTGGATTATTAAAAATATCCCATGCTCTTACAGTTAACGAGTAATCTCCTTCAAATAAATCCGGAATTGTATAATGTGCTTCACCTTGTTTGTAATTATTCAAGTCCGTTTCAAAATAATCATTCAGTATGTAGTTATTAGTTTCCCCATTTGGTGATGTTATCATTGCAACTATCTCCTGTCCAACACCACTTGCTGCAGTATTTATCCCAGACGGGTCTGCAATTTTCACGATTAATGTAGGAGTTTCATTTACAAGAGAACCTCGCACAAATGACTCATCATTTAAATACACATCTAATTCCGGGCCAACGCCGTCATTTACTGCTGATGTATTTACACCTGTGACCATCATTTTACTATAGGCTCCCATTCCGTCTAAATCGCCTTCGTTAGCATAAAGTAAAATCTTCGTAAAGCCATTATTAATGGACACATTCTTTGGCAAGATAAATTTTTGTTGAAAAACGCCATTTACAACATTTGTTTTTCCGCTAAACAAAACATCCGTTTGTGTATAGTATCCACAATTTGGCATGTAGCAACCATTCCAAGAATCTTTCACTGGCAAAGCAACAAACCTTTCAGAATCCACGATTTGTACTGTTACATAACCGTTAAATGATGTTTCTAAGACATTATCCATTCCATGAACTTCGCCTTGGACTGTAATTTCCTCAAGAGAATTCACACCAACTTCATTTACTTGTGAAACCAATTGATTGTTTATTGCTGTAATCTTTACCTGTTTTTGGGGCATTGCCATTCGTGTTGCAGGGTCTCCGAGCAAAATAAATCTTCTTGAGTTTATAGACGGGCCAACAGTTCCGGTAGTTTTTGTAATCTGATACACATCCCCAAATCTCCGAGGCAAATTACTATGTTCTTCTCTTTCAGTCATCGCCCTTGATAAGGCTATATTTAACCCGTAATTATTATCACCCGGAGTCGAATTCGTATATACAACTCTAGTTGTAGTAAATGAGGCAATTGCACCGCCATTATCATGTAATACCATTTGCTCAGCACCAGACTGGTCTAAATTATCATCAAACCTTCCAAATGAGCAAGTTGCCGTCACAAATATGGTTGGCCGTGTTTTATTGGTCAACTCAGGAATCATTTCAACAGTAAAAAATCGCTCATCAGATAGAATACGTTCCGCTCCATGCCCGGAGTAATTCACTACTAATGAACCATTATTTATAGTATTAATAAAATCTCTGGTGGCAGCGGGTCTTCTTCTCCCGGCGGCAGTATTCTCTAGCGGATAATCAAAGAAATAAATTTTTTTGATGCGAATACCAGAGTTATCCGTATCGATTACGTTTAGCGATCCATCCGCATTAACAACATGTAAATCTTTATTGAGTGATTCACTCGGGAAATCATCATCTGCTATATAGGTAAATAAACTTCTCCAATTACTAAAATCTGTATCGGTATTCTCATATGCAATAATTTTATCAACCATTAATTTTGCTTGACTTATTGACTGTACAGGCAATCGCCCCACACCAATATCTAGAAGCTCACCGGTTGTAGTCCACGCCCCCTCATTTGCATCTAACAAACCAAAAAAATCATCACTAGCAAAACTATTGTAACGATGAATTGATTCAGGCGATTCGTATGTAAAAACTAAATTTTTTAGTGGAGCCGTTTGCTCTATCCCCTTGTAATCAAAATGAGTATCGCCAAACAACAACAAGTATTTAGGTAATTCATCATCATTTGTCGCTCTATCATAGAAATATCTTACAAATAAACGAATCCCCATTATATCTTTATTTCCAGCAGAAAACTCATTAAAAATTTGTTCTTGGGTAACAACTAAAGCTTTAAAACCGTCTGCATGCTCACGATAATCTGCTAAGCGATTGGCTTGTTCTAAAAAGTCAGGCGCTGTGATTATTAAATAATCCGGCTGATAGACAGTTCCAGATATATTTTGGTTTTCTAGCGCTGTTATACTGATAACTTGATTAAACGTAGTTTGTGATACATATTGGTTTAATGGTTCCGGATAATAGACCAATTGTACCTGATCTTGCACTAATGTAGAACTTAATAATTTGGGCTCTAACGGATTGGTAACATCCATCGAAACGGGCACTGACTCAAACCCTGATAATATAAATTTTACAGGTTCACTTACATTTAAACCGTAATCAGGAAAAAAATGTAGTTTACCATTTTCGGCTGTTAGGCTTCTATATATTTCAATATCCACATAATCCAACCAACCTAGAGATCCTGTACTCGTATTATTGAACTTCGCGGTTAAATTAAACACATTATTAACCAAAGAACTCTGCAGACTTATTCTAACATCCCTGTAGTTGGCTGAGGCATCTGTTTCAGAAGTAATATTCGACAATCGTGTGACTGTACTAGAGTTTATCTCCATTCCATTTAAATAAGTCGTAAAGATGGAGTTTGCCGAACTTCTAGCATAATAACGCATTGAAATATCAATGGTAGAATTTTGTCTAAAACCAATTATTGTATCTGCTAATAATGTTGCGGTATTTCCAAATGATTCACCACTAAACACTTGCCCCAACCACTGACGCCCTGAGCGCATATGCTCTTCAGTTTTATAGAGTTCGTCTTCCTTCCATACGTGATCTTTGAACTCCGAAACAATAGTATTAGAACTCAATCCAGCATTTGCTGTAACCATTCGTAATCCATCATCACTACCAATTGTCAAAAATACATATTGAGAAGTAGCATAATAGTTAATCTTATGGCTAAACCGGAATTGTTGAAATGAGTTTTGAGTCCTATAGGAGCGATTGGCTGTAGCACCATAAAAGTAAATTCGATCCGTGGCATTAAGGACGCCATCATTTTCACCTGTTAAGTAAATTGGAATTTCTTCAAAAACCTGATTAGCTAGAGCATTTAATTCAGGTAATAACTCACCATTACTCCCCCATAATTGAATTTTACGAGGGTCAATCGAAGCGATATTCCAACCGGCAGCTTGCAATTGTTGAGGTGTAATTTCAAATATACCATTTGAATTGAATTCAATTTTTAGCCATTGCCCACTTGCAAGTTTATGATCTGATACGGCAAAGGTTGAAGCTCGCCCTTTCTTAGGCTGAGCCGCTGGTTTATATATTTCAATTTTTAAGTACTCAGTTACATATTCAATTTTACCCTGAGTTCGTGAAACGTGTACATGTAACCGTAATACAGGCTTCTTTTTAACAATACCGCCACCTTTTACTTCTACTAATGGTGTTAATCCTGTAGGATTTTCTGGGATTTGTTGTAATACCCGTTGTCTAACTCGTTGCTCAACTATTTTATAATTATTCCCGTTACCGGCATCTAAAATTGTTAATTCAAATGGTATTGAGCCGTGTAAACTATCATTCTTTAATTCGTAGACCTCTTTTACTTCATTTGATTCAATCAAGCGAAACTGTTGTGAGAATGCCATTATTGGCATAAAACTAACAACGAAAATAAGTAAATGTAGTTTGAGCTTACGCGACAATGTAATTTTGTTTGATTAGGTTGTACTCAAGAACAATGTTGAAATAGTAGCAGTAGTCGCGATAAAATTGGATTTGTTTGTGTTGGGAGTGAAAAACTACTTTAAAAGGTAGGGATTTGTCAAGTAGTAATCGTTTATAAAAAGTAAATATTGCTCTCTTAATTGCATTTTTTTGAAATAAAGGGGATTAAAAAACATAATCCCCTTTTTGTTTAGAATCAGAGTAGTTCTAAAACCATAGCTGAAGCACCGCCACCGCCATTGCAAATACCGGCACAACCGTACTTTCCGCCTGTTCTTTTAAGCGCATAAATCAACGAAACTAAGATGCGGGCACCTGAAACACCAATCGGATGGCCAATAGATACAGCTCCGCCATGAATGTTTACTTTTGATTCGTCTAAGTTCATTAATTGATTATTCGCCAACGCAACAACTGAAAATGCTTCGTTAATTTCAAATAAATCAATTTGCTCGAAAGTTAAACCGGCGCGTTTTACGGCAATTGGCATGGCATCAGCCGGAGCAGTTGTAAACCATTCAGGTGCTTTTGCCGCAGAAGCCTGACCTAAAATGCGTGCTAATGGCTTTAAGCCTAATTCATTGGCTTTTTCCTCAGACATAACTAATAATGCAGCCGCTCCATCATTGATTGAGCTTGCATTTGCAGCAGTAACTGTTCCGTCTTTTTTGAACACAGGTTTTAAGCCCTTTAACTTATCGAAGTTCACTTTTCCAAGTTCTTCATCTTCTTCAACCATAGTGATATTACCTTTACGATCAGCAATTTTCACATGGAATAGTTCATCATTAAACCAGCCGTTTTTTGTGGCTTCTATAGCTCTTTTATAAGAATTGATGGCATATTCGTCTTGCTCATCACGGCTGATTTTACATTCATCAGCGCATAACTCTGCTGCCATTCCCATATGATAATCTTTGTACACATCCCAAAGACCATCTTTAATAATACCGTCTTGAACTTCTGTATGACCTAAACGTGCGCCGTTTCTCATTTTTGGCAGATAGAATGGTACATTACTCATGCTTTCCATACCGCCCGCAACAATAACATCTGCTTCACCGGTCTGAATTTGATTGGCGGCATACATCACAGCCTTCATTCCAGATGCACAAACTTTATTTACTGTTGTTGAAGGTGTTTTATCCAACAATCCGGCTTTAAGTGCAGCCTGACGCGCAGGAGCCTGTCCTTCACCGGCTTGTAATACATTACCCATAATTACTTCATCAACCGTTTCCGGTGATACTTTTCCTCTTTTTAAAACCTCTCTTATTGCCATAGCTCCTAACTCAGGAGCTGTAAATGAAGCCAAAGCGCCACCAAAAGCTCCAATCGGAGAGCGGGTAGCTGATACAATTACAACGTTTTTCATAGTTCTGTTTTTTGAATGAATTGATTTCCAGACTAGCTGAAATCAATATTAATTTGTGAAATTCAATGTTTACCAATCATGTTCATAAAAGCGCTTTTCCAAAATCGAAATACACTTTTGAACTAAATTTTTCGAACGGAAAGGTATCGCTTTTTCGAATAATATGACGACCCAAATTACTTACTTTTGATTTATTTCAAAAATATCAAACGACAATAATGTCTTTTTTTTGATTTACTTTGCGATTTATTACAAATCTGACTGGTCACGCCATCTAATAATTTGCCATGGGCTTAAGGTATCCGGGCGCTGAAGCACAAAATTTGCAGAACCATCTGTTCTAATTACATCAGAACCTTCTAGTGAAACAATTAAATCGAAACGCCGGATTATTTGTGCCTCTGTACCTTCGCCATTATCCAACTGAACAATGATATTATTCCAGGTTAAATCAATTTCACGCGAAAATTGAAACATATTACCTGTGCTTATTAAATCTTCAATTCTTCCCCAAGAAACATCTACATTTTGCTCGTAATTCCTGAATGTGAATGTAAACTCTGGGTGTAAAAGAGGTCCGTAAAGTGTTGTATCTCTTAGTTTATACGCATTTTGGAATCGGGTGTAAAAGCCATCTATGGTTAACGGGTTACCCAATAAGTTTTCTAAACCATCTCCTTCTTTGTATGACGGCGCAAAGGGATTCGAACACGCCCAAAGTGAAGCGAGTATTGTAATAAAAATCAGGGTTCTATATGATGTCGGATGTCGGATGTCGGATGTCGGATGTCGGATGTCGGATGTCGGATGTCGGATGTCGGATGTCGGATGTCGGATGTCGGAT
>SBGQ01000054.1 GCA_006226965.1 bacterium
TCCAGTTTGGACTACCAAACCCCAAAAGAAAAAACAAAAACAAACCAACGAAATGTCGCATAATTCACTGTCTACTTTTTTGTTGCAATTCCACGGTGTCCTCGAATGAGGGAATCTCCAACCATTTACGAATGGTTTAATACTTGCAGATTCTGCAATATCCTAATCGACATGAGAACCCGTATGCACGGGAGTGACAAGGTGTGATTAATGACTGCTCCCAAATCCTCTTCTGTTCTCGCTCTCGGCTTTGTAATACCCAAGCATCAGAAGGCTTTTTACTCGTCATTCCCTCGAATGAGGGAATCTCCAACCATTTACGAATGGTTTAATACTTATGGCTTCAGCAAAAATCCTAATCAACATGAGAACCCGTATTATCGGGTTGAGGGAAGTTTCTGACAATATATGTACAAGGTTTATAGGTACCGAAATCCAGACACTGGAACACCGTCATTGCGGCGAAAGCCGTAATCTCGGAATCTCGTAAAAACGCATTTAGCGAAGCGTACTTTTGCTTGCTTGCCAGTTTCTAGATGCCGTTTTTCAACGGCATGACAGCTTTTTTTGAATACAACCGAACACTCCCCAATTTACGACTTGTTTAATACTTGCAGATTCTGCAACATTCTAATCGACATGAGAACCCGTATTCTCGGGTTGAGGGAAGTTCGTTTCCAAATCATTACATCAACTAATCAACTAATCAACTAATCATCTAATCATCTAATTGCTCAACCTTACCGCATTGATAAATTTTTTAGTAGCGCGATGCGAGCCAATCAGACCAAGAAGAGTACCAAAAGAAATCATACCCCCGATTAAATAATACCATCTGCCGAACGGCCAGGATAACACACCTAATTGCTCAATGTATTTAGGAAGCACATATTGAAAAATCCCGATTATTCCGAGAGATGATAAACTACCGCCAATCACCCCTTGCAGCATTCCTTCTATTAAAAAGGGTCGGCGAATAAAACCTTTAGTAGCGCCCACTAATTTCATCGCCCTAATAATGGTCTGCTTCGAGAAAATGGTTAAGCGAATGGTATTGTACACCAGCAATAAAGCCATCAACATAATTAAAAAGGAAATTCCGGCGCCGATTAAACCCACAGTTCGAATGCGAGATTCTAGAATATTCAGCAGGTTTTCATCGAAACGCACTTCGTCTATTTCTTTCCATTTGCTGATATCGGCAATTAAGTGCTTAATTTGAGGAGTTTGGACCCCTTCTTTAAACGTAATTCGAATTGATGCGGGTAAAAAATCTAAATCAGCCAAACCGCTTCCTTCATCTCCAAAAGAACTCAAAAAAAGTTTTCTTGCATCATCTTTCGATACAAACTCCATCTTTGCTACTTCTTTTTTTCGCTGAATTGCTTGCTGAACCGATTGAATCTGTTCGTTGTTGATATCATTCAAAAAGGCTTCCACGATTATCATTTCGCGCATTTTCTGTGCTAAGTAATACGCATTGTAACCCATTCTCACCATCATACCAACCAATAAAACAGCAATCGCTAGAGCGGTAATGGAAGTTATGGTAGCTAAGTGGGCTCTTTTAAAACCGGAAACACCTTCTTTAACGAAATATCCTATACTCATAAGTTTAATTGATGAAATACACTTTTATTCCAAATCGTAATCGTCTGGAAAACATTGGGTTTGGATAGGTCTCAAAATAGCCATTTTGGAGCAGACCTTGTGTGAGATTTTCCCATCTGATTGAGATAAATAATTGGCGAACTCTTGCAACCATCTCGTAATCCAACTTTACGAACCCCGGTATTTGTTCACCGTTTAACGATGGAATCCAATCGTCTGCAAAAATTTGATACTGAGCGGTTTGATATACAAACGGACTCGCTAAAACTTGAAAACTATTTCGAATAAATGCCGCACGTTTAAACCAGTAATCTTCGTGAGCAATCATACTTCGATTCCATATTAACAGATTATCTCCCCAAAAACTGTTAGCGCCATTAAACGCCGAAATGGTAGCATCGTTTGAAACTGAAAATTTTCCGAATCTCGCTTTCGCCGATAAAACTGCATTAGCAAAAACATAGGGTTCGGAAACCATAAACGTATTGTTAGACACCGCGTAATCGCCGGATTTATACCCGGACGAAACACTAGCCTCAAAACCCAATTGCTGCATATCCCAATTCCACGTTAATCCGCCGCTAAAACTGTAAACGGACGGTAAATTTGCAGCTTGCAAAGTTAAACTGCTCCATTTTTTTGAATAAATCGGCTGCTGACTCACTTCAGCGTTCGCAAATACTTTCACATAACTTTGCAAACCCGTTTTGTAGTGAATAGATGGATTCAAACTTCCTGACAAACCAACTAATGAATTCATGGTAAGCGATTGTGCTACAATTGTTTTGAAACGCCAAAGCTCAAATGACAAATCGGAATCGAAACTGCTTTCCGTCCATATTAATCTGTCTAGCGGACGCGAAATAGAATTCATTAAATCATCTTGATTACTTTGTATGAGTGAAGTACGAGCGATATAATTCAATCCAAATACATCATTTTTTAGTGTTGATGCTGTTTGTACACCCAATTCACGGTAACCTAAATCAACCGTATCGGCAGCCATTGAAACTCCGCTTGAGGGTGTTTCTGCCGGAGCTTTTATAAATCTTCGGTTTAAGTTTAGAAACAAAGTCGTTTGTTTAAACCAAGTTGCTTTTTCATCAACATATTCCAATCGATACAAATTATTCCGCATTGAAGAATAAGCTCTGTTTCGTTTCGCCAATGTTCTGAATCGGTCGTAAATAAAAAATCCGATAGGTTCAACCAGATACCCATCATGTTCATCCATTCGGTTAACCGTGTATTGTACACTGGCGTTTATCTGGCGAAAATCGTCCAACTGATAATGATATTTTGCCGTCATATGCCTAGCTAAAGTCGAACTATTCGAAAATTCGCCGTCCTCGCTTCTATTCCATAAACTCACTTCCAAACCCTGATTTAATGAAAGCGGCGTTACAAAACTCCCATAAACATTCGTATATCCGAAACCGGATTCATCGGCATCAATAAACGTGTAGGGTTGTGTTTGTTTAACCTGTTTTGAATAGATATACACTCCCGATTCTGTCTGATACAATTCATCCAAGCCTTTGTATGGCAACAAATTGGGATTTATCTGATTCCCTAGCGGATTTCTATACTTCAATCCATCCACATAAAATTGTGGTTTTATTTGATTGATGTTGGATATAAATGCACTTCGGATGTAACTCCATGTTCTGAACGTCCAAAAATTCTTCTCCCAATACAAGGCTTCAGAAATGGAATTATAGGGTCGCCACCTGCTTAAACTATCGGTCATAAAAAGCTCTTCTGAATTAAAGTCTCTACGATATTCAACCGATTTATTGAGTTTGATTTTAGGTTTGATAGGTACTGTTACCGAATCCAACTGCATCGTTTTTTGTAATGAGTCAGACGCCATTAAAGGAACTTTCATTGAATCAGTTCGGGTGGAATCAACAGGAATATCCTGAGCGTAAAGCATCTCTCCGAAACAAAACAAAAAGACTAAAATGGCGACAATAACTTTCATGAATACACAATTCTCTGAGCGCCGTAAGGTAAGCCTTGCAAACCTGACAAACTACGTCTTAGTGCGTCCAATACAATCATTATTGAACGTTTTCTATTTGCTTCTCTGTCTTTCGTAAGCATCACTTTAAACGTAAACGATTCATTCGGTGTTGAAATTCCAAACCAAATAAGTCCTACAGGTTTTTCTTCGGTACCGCCACCCGGACCGGCTATTCCTGTAATTGAAATGCCGACTTCCGTATTTAAAACGTTCTTTGCACCAATTGCCATTTCAAGTGCCGTTTCAGACGAAACAGCTCCGAATTGATCTAATGTCTCTTTTTTAACACCTAAAACGTGCTCTTTTATCTCATTTGCATAAGCCACAATTGCGCCTTTTACATACGCACTGCTGCCGGGAGTATGAGTCAATTCGAAAGCGACACCACCTCCGGTACAACTTTCGGCCAAACCAATATTCCATTGGTTTTGTTTGAGTAATTGCCCGACTACTTCACCCAATGTTGCTTTTTCTTCCGAAAAAATAAACTCACCTGCTAATTCTTTAATCCGATTTCGAACAAGCTCAACCTGAGCAAGAACTTCTTTTTCATTATCCCCTGATGCCGTGATTCGTAACGTAATTCCATCATAATGCGGCAAATACGCTAATGTTACGTTATCAGATAAAAGAGCTTCAACCGATTTCAAATAGCCATCTGACAATGTACTTTCACCAATTCCGGCAACCGATAAATAACTGCTCTTGATTACTTTTGGAACACTGAATTTTGCTTGCAAAACAGGTCTTAATCGCTCTGAGAATAAATGTTTCATTTCTTTTGGCACACCCGGAAAAATCGCCCAAAGAGTTCCAAATTCATCAACAAGCATTCCCGGAGCCGTTCCCCAATTGTTAAATAAGACTTGTGCGTTTTCCAAAACATCAGCTTGCAAAACATTCGATTCTGAAAATGGAATTCCACGAGATTCAAAAAACGATTTCACAAACCGTAAAACCTGCTCATCTCGTTTTAATCCGACTTTAAAAAACTCTTGCAGTGCTTTTTTTGTGATATCGTCATGTGTTGGCCCTAAGCCACCGGTTATGATTACTAAATCATTTTGTTTTGATGCTTCCAATGCAAGCAACATTTCCGGGAGTGAATCCCCAACGGTTACCATCTTTTTAACTGTGAACCCTAATTGTGTAAGCTGGTCTCCGAGCCATGAAGCATTTGTATTTACGATATCGCCAATTAAAATCTCATTCCCGATGGTTAAAATTTCAGCTTTCATAACCTTTATTTAACTATTTTTGCATTAAGTTTACTGATAAATTACCCAGTGTTGAAAAGTTAACTCGTCTTTTTCGTTCGTAGTGTGATTCAATGAAGCATAAAATCCCCAATATCTTAACTATTTCTCGCATAATTCTGGCCTTTGTATTCTTGGCACTTTACCTAAGTGACTCATTGCAACTCAGATTGATTGGTATTTTTGTTTTTGTTATCGCTGCCTTAACTGATTATTTCGACGGATATTTTGCTCGTGCTTATAAAGTAAGTTCTCCTTTTGGTGTTTTTTTAGATCCGCTAGCTGATAAATTCTTGACAATCAGCGGATTTGTAACCCTACCCATTCTTTTTCCTCATCGCTTTCCTTGGTGGGCCATTTCACTCATATTAATCAGAGATATTTTTATTACCGGATTTCGCATGTGGTCTGATAAAAAAGGAAAAATGATCGAAACCCAATATCTGGCGAAAATTAAAACCTTCATTCAAATGGGCTTCCTTTATGTAGCTCTGTTGATGGGTGGATTCAGACATTTAGATACACCCGTAACAGATATTGCTACTTGGTTTTTCACTTCCGGATTTCTTACCTACTCACTCTATGTAGTTACCTTAATTACTGTTTATTCGGGCTTGGATTACCTCATAAAAAACAAACACCTGTTTAAGTCTTGAAAAAACCTTATTGGAATACCATTCTTGGAACCGGATTAGGAGCAGGTTTAATTCCTGTTGCACCGGGCACATTCGGAACACTTTCAGCCATTCCTGTAGCCCTATTATTCGGACTGTTTGGCTGGTTTGGAATCGTACTTTTTATCGTTTTAGCTTCCGTAATAACCTACGCAATTTACCCTGTTTACGAGTTGAATTACGGAATTGACCCGGGTTCTTTTGTGATGGATGAATGGGCAGGATTAGGAATCAGTTTGCTGCCTGTTTATATCTTCGGTGCAGACCTATGGATTGGCTATGGACTTGCTTTCGCTTTTTTCAGAGTTTTTGATATTTCTAAAGTCTTAGGCATCGATGCCATTCAAAACTACGAAGGCGCAAACGGTGTTTTATGGGACGATTTACTTGCCGGGCTATACTCGGCTATATGCCTTATTTTCCTTATATTTATCGTTCTGTAAACTTTTTGATATAACACTTAGTTTGGACTTTTAAATATTCATGAAACTTATTGATAAGGTTTTTGCTGAGGAACTGGCACTTTCTCTTCTACAAATCAATGCCGTCTTATTGCGCCCAAATGAGCCTTTTGTATGGGCATCCGGTTGGAATTCTCCTATTTATTGCGACAACCGCTTAACGCTTTCTCATCCCGCTATCAGAAAAAAAATTGCCGCTAAATTCGCAGAGCATATTCAGGCAAGAAATATTGATGTAATTACTGGAACTGCTACCGCTGGTATTCCGCACGCAGCTTGGGTTGCTGATATTTTAAATAAACCAATGGCTTACGTTCGCTCAAAAGCAAAAAGCTATGGAATGGGTAATCAAATTGAAGGCGGCGTAAAAAAAGGTGAATCAACTATTGTAATTGAGGACTTGGTTTCTACAGGCGGTTCTGCAATGTCGGTAATTGATGTTTTAGAATTCGTTGGTGCAAAAGTTCCAGAAATTTGTGCCATTTTTACCTATGGGTTTGATGTGGCAGACAAAGCATTTGAAGAAAAAGGCATTGAGTATTATGCATTAACCGATTATGAAACCTTGATTCAAGTGGCTGAAAAACACGGTTATGTTGACTCTGACGACATCGAATTATTAAACCAATGGCGTTTAAGCCCAAGTACATGGCCCAAAACGAATTAAACGATTCTGAACACGAATCCGATTCATTATTTACTTCTAAAAGTGCCGCTACATTGTCGGCACTTTTTGTTTTAAGGAAATGGTTTTTCAATTACTATCGTTATAGAAAACCAACTGAAGAACGTATTTCTATACAAACACAGCTAACAACTGTAAACCGAGACTTTTCAGAAGCGGTACGATTATTAAAACAAAGTTTGTTTTCTGATTCTGAGAATGCGGAATTGGAACAATATATCTTCCAAATACAGATTTACGACTCTTTATACAAAATTCACCATCTGCTGTTGGAAATAATGCCGATTGAGTTAGAGTCCGTAATTCCGACACTAGACAAACTCCTTACTGCGTTTCATCCGGATACAAATCCACATTGTGAAATACATTTCGCAGATTTAGCGCTTGTTTCTGATTTTCTCAAAAAGCTTGAGAATTAAATCAGTTTATTCACTCTTGAGCAAACGTTCTGCTTTCTTTTTTTCCATATCCAATTTTCGAGTGCAATTCTCGGAATTGGTACATTCCCCATAGAAATGCAACGAATGTCCGTCAATCTGGAAGCCGTGCACTTTTTCCATTAAGGTCTTAATCTCATAGATTCTTGGGTCACAAAACTCTAAAACAGCATCGCATTTTTGGCAAATTAAATGGTCATGCTGTTGGAAAGAATAACAACGCTCATACACAGATTGATTCTTACCAAACTGCTGTTTCTGCACAAGCCCGCACTCTACCAAAAGTTCTAATGTATTGTACACTGTAGCTCTTGAAACACGAGATTCATTGTCTTTCATCTGAAAGAAAATTTCATCGGCATCAAAATGACCGTCGCCACGGTAAATCTCTTCTAAAACCATGAATCGCTCAGGAGTAATGCGGTGCTTTTTCTCTTTGAGATAGGCTCTAAAAACTTCTCTTACTTCGTCAATCGTATCTTCTGATGCTGGAATTGCCATATTCTATACTTATCAATATCGTTCTGTTTAGCCTGAATTTTACCGATTTTTTTTTAATCTTGTTAATTATAAAATTTACTTAAATTGCATGCTAAATACATTGTATTGTAATTCAACGGCGAAATTATTCATTCATTTTTGGTGTTATGGCTTCAATAGTTCCTTTTACTACTATTCCACAATTATTTAATAATCTCTCAGCGCATTTCTCGGGAAAAAACAAAAGTGTTTTTGGGTTTAAACCCGCGCCTAATGTTCCGTTTACTTCGTTAAACTGGGATATTTTCACAGAAGATGTGAATCAACTTGCGTCCTATCTGATAGAAGAAGGCATCGAAAAAGGTGATCGTGTTGCCATTTTAAGCGAGAACAGATACGAATGGTCTGTGGTTGATATGGCATTAAACCGCGTTGGAGCTGTGAATGTGGCTCTTTATTCTACCCTTCCTGCCGACCAGTGCGAATACATTTTACAAGACTCCGGCTCTAAAATCTTTTTTGTCTCAACCGGTATTCAATTAAAAAAAGCGATTGACGTGTTTGATAATTGCCCGGATTTAAAAAAGGTTGTTGCTTTTGAAACCCCTAAAAACAAAGCTCATTTAGACAACGATTATTTAGTTTTATTCGAAGATGCCCGTGAATTGGGTAAATCAAAATATTCAAGCCATTATGCTGAAATAGAAAAACGAATTGCCGCCGTTACTGAAGATGATTTAGCTACGCTAATCTATACTTCCGGAACTACCGGGAAACCTAAAGGAGCAATGTTAACTCATAAAAACATCTGCTCTAACTCGCACGCTGCCTTAGACAGAATCCCTGTTCGCTCAACAGACAGAACCTTATCCTTTTTGCCATTGTGCCATGCTTTCGAAAGAACCGGAGGTTATTATGCCGTATTAGCTGCCGGTGCTGAGATTTATTATGCCGAAAGTGTAGATACTGTTGCTAAAAACTTACCGGAAGTGAATCCAACCATCGTGGTCTCTGTGCCTCGTTTGTTCGAAAAAGTACACGCAACCGTTCTCAAAAGCGCATCAGAAGGCTCTGAAGTAAAAAAGAAAATTTTCTATTGGGCTTTAGAAGTAGGTGAAGCTTATTGGAGAGGAAAACGAGGGTTCACATCCATCCAAAAAAATCTGGCTGACAAACTCGTCTTTCAAAAACTAAAAGACAGAACCGGTGGAAAAATTCGCTTTTTCGTTTCTGGCGGAGCTGCATTAAATGCTGATGTTGCCAAGTTTTTCTTTAGCGCGGGTTTACCGATTGTTGAAGGTTACGGCCTTACAGAAACTTCCCCCGTAATTTCTGCCAATCCTGTCGGGGAAGAGCGTCTAGGAACTGTGGGGCATGTTTTCCCGGATGTAACAGTTGGCATTCAGCGTTTGCAAGACGGAAAAATTATTGCGCAGGTTACTGGTGAAGATTACCCAACTACACTTACTTCCGGCGATGGCGAAATTCTATGTAAAGGTCCTAATATCATGGCCGGTTATTGGGGCAAACCAGAAGCAACTGCAGAGGTTATCGATAAAGACGGTTGGTTCCATACTGGTGATGTCGGACGTTTCGAAAACGGTTATTTACGCATTACCGACCGTATTAAGCACATGATCGTAAACGCTGGCGGTAAAAACATTTATCCTGGTCCTATTGAAGATTCACTCAAAACAAGTAAATGGATTGATCAGGTTGTGCTTTTGGGTGAGAAAAAGAACTTTATTACAGCTCTTATTGTACCGGATTACGAGCAACTTAAAACGTATGCAAGTCAAAATGGTATAACGTTTAATACCTACGACGATTTAATAGAAAATGAAGCCATTGCGTCTATTTATGAAAAAGAAGTAAAAACATTTTCAAAACAGATGGCATCTCACGAAAAAATTCGGAAATTTAAGCTACTCGCAACAGAGTTCACTGTTGAAACAGGCGAGTTAACTCCAACCATGAAAGTAAAACGCAAAGTAATCGAGCAGAAATACCACAATCTGATTGATGAAATGTATAATGATGATAATGATTAATGCCCGACAGGAGGGTTTATATGTTAGTCGAAAATGCTTATCAAACGAATCCTCCAACTATCCTTAACACAGCTAATCTTGCAATAGCGGCTGATTTATTCATTGAAACCAAAAGCAGCGACCTTATGGTTGTTGACCAAAACGGGAGTTTCATTGGAATTTTATCAGAAGGTGATTTAATCCGCCGTTGTATGCCGAAATACAGCGAGTTAATTGCTGACGGCTTAAGTTTAGATGATATTTTTGAGCTCTTTATCGAAAAAGGTAAAATGTCATCACAAGAAAATGTGATGACAATAGCTATAACAAACCCTATAACCGTCACCACGCAAACCAATTTGCAAAAAGCCGCTTCATATATGGTATCGAAAAATATTCGAAGATTACCGGTTGTTGAAGATGGCAAACTCATTGGATCTGTTAGCCGTGCAATGATTGCAAAAGCAATATTAAACCCTTAATTCTATCGAAAATCAATGCCTTACGAACCGTTAAAATACATTCATATTGCCAGCTACATTATTTGGCTTTTATCCTTTTTTGGAAGCGTTTATTTCTTTTTCAAAATTAGATCTGCTACTAGTGATGGTAAACCACAGCTCATGAGAAAAGAAAGACTAATAAGCAGTATGGGCGGACATTTAGGATTTCTAGGAATTTTTCTATCCGGCGGTGCAATGGTTTCCATTAAAAGTGGCCCAAAATGGGGTTGGTTTAACTTCACTGATTTTGCGTGGTTAGCCTGGAAACAAGTTTTCTTTTTTGTTGCTCTCGTAATTATCGGAGCTCTAGTTATGCCTGGAAGCGCAAAAATTAAACGATTGGTTGCTAACAATGGAAGCCTAGATGAGATTGAGCAACTTTGGACAAAAACATTTTTCTTCTCATTATTGGTGTACGTAATTGTGTTTATTAACACCTTGTTAGGATTAGAAAAACCTTTTTAATCTTCACCAATAAAACGTCTCATTTATAATCCGTTCATAACACGATTCTAAAACTCAAAGTTTTTGAATCATACAACTTTCACAGGTTGCACACGTTATGATGGCGCTTTTTAAACCAATTTCTGCCTTTATGATGAAATATGTACGCATTTTAGCCATCGCATTATTTTTCCTTCCACTTTCTTCTGTTGCACAGAAGCAATTTGAAGGTGAATTAACCATCTCGATTTCAAATAAAAAAGAAAAAGAGAAGCCTAGCACTATTAAAGCATTAATAACACCTTCTCGTATTCGCATTGACGGCGGAGATAAAAAAGTGGATGTTGAAATGTTTGGTGCTGAAGACATTTCCGTTTTTCTTATCCGTTTAGACAGCGAAGATTTTGTAATCTATTCCAACGACGGAGATAATACAGCACTTCGTATTTCAAAAATGGACATCGAGAATATGATGAACATGGTAAAGAATATGAAACGCAGTTTTGGCAATCAAAATGAAGACGAAAACGATGATGATTTTGGTTCGGATGTAAGTATCAAAGAAACTACTGAAACCAAGACTATTGCTGGTTACAAAGCAAAAAAACTCATTATTAAATCTGCAGATTCGCCAAACGATCAAACATTTGTTTGGGTTACTGACGAGTTAAATATCCATTTAGGTATGTTAACCAGTGATTGGGAATTTTTAGGCTCATTATCATCAGGAAGTAATAAATGGCTTAAAAAAGGTCAATTCCCGTTATTGGTTGAACAATATGAGGGAAAAACATTAGAATCCGTGATTGAAGTTACAGAGGTTAAATCCAAAAAAATTAATGGCGAATTATTAGAAGTACCGGCTAATATGCAATTAATGTCGTTTCAGGATTTACTCATGAAAAAAATGATGGGGCAATAAACGCTTCATGAAAGCCAACTTTCTTTCCTTTTTATTGATTTTAGGCGGAGTTTATTTCAGTGCTTGTCAACCCAGTAAACAAGCACTGAGAACTCCTGTTGAGTTTAATCGCTCCTCTGTTCTTTATTTGGAAATGAACGATGTTATCGACTCAGATAGTGCATTCTCAGCATTAATAAAACCCTATCGTGATTCATTAACCGTTCAAATGAATGAAACTGTTGGCATTGCATCGAATGATTTTACCCGTGAAAAGCCCGAGAGTAGCCTAGGCAATTTAGTTGCTGAATCACTCCGTGAATATGCATCCATTCTTATGAAAACCCATGTTGATTTAGGCTTAGTCAACTTAGGCGGGCTACGAACAGATTTATCAAAAGGCAATATTACAGTCGGAGAACTATTCGAAGTTATGCCCTTCGAAAACCGTTTAATCATTTTAGAACTGTCAGGTAAAGAAATGAAAGCCCTGTTTAATGAAATTGCAGCAATCCAAGGTGAGCCTCTTAGCGGTGCTAGAATTCGAATTGTAAACAATGAAGCCAGAGATATTATCATAAATGGTCAGCCTTTGAAAGATGAACAAACATATACCGTTGCAACCAGTGATTATCTCGCTAATGGCGGAGGTAATATGCCCAGCCTTTGGAAAACATCCATCCGTACAGAAACAAATTATTTGATTCGCGAGATTATTATTGCCTATGTGAAAAACAGACGTGAAGTGGCTCCCGTAATTGATGGAAGAGTTCGATCATGAAAAGAAGTGAGTTTTTAAAATGGATGTCTATGGCATCATTGATGCCGTTTAATGCTTTTGCTTTGGAAGCTCAGGAAAAAAAAGAGCTCCGTCAAATTACCATTTTACACACGAACGATACACATGCAAGAATTGACCCTTTTCCTAAAAGTCATCCCCAATATGGTGATTTAGGTGGCTTTGCGCGACGTGCTTCACTCGTTCAAGCCATTCGAAAAGAAAATCCGAATACCTTATTATTAGATGCCGGTGATGTATTTCAAGGAACACCATACTTCAATAAATATCGCGGTGAGCTTGATTACAAATTGATGTCAAAACTAAAATACGATGCCACCACTTTAGGTAATCATGAGTTTGACAACGGCGTTGAAGGCTTAGCATCAACGATGAATGCGCTCAATTTCCCGGTTGTTAATGCCAATTATTGGATTAATGAATCAAGCTTAAGTAATCGAATCAAGAACTTTATAATCAAAGATATTGATGGGGTTCGAATAGGCATTTTTGGTCTTGGTGTTGATTTTAAAGGTCTTGTTTTAGATCAAAATCACGAGGGGTTCACTTATCGAGACCCCATTAGTGTTGCAAAAGGTATTTCCCGAAATCTGAAACATTACCTAAAATGTGATTATGTAATTTGTTTGAGCCATTTAGGTTACACCTATGAAGATGACCGCGTTTCTGACATCCGTCTGGCCAAAGAAGTGGACAGTATCGATTTAATTATTGGCGGACATACACATACGTTCTTAGAAGAACCCACATTAATTACAAAATCTAGCGGGAAACAAGTTATCATCAATCAGGTTGGGTTTGCGGGAATACGTCTGGGTAGAATTGATTTATTCTTCAATGATAAAACAGAAATGATAGCTCATACCGCAAATGCTCGCTTAATTAACGCTCAATTAGCATAAGTTCGCCATTTTACAAGCCTATATTCTTCGTATATTTTGAGTCTGAAAATTTTTCACTCAATTAAATCAATCATTATTACAATGGCAGTTGAAAGAACATTAGCAATTTTAAAACCAGATTGCGTAAGAAAAAATCTTATTGGAGAAGTTACTAGACGAATTCAAGAAGCCGGTTTCAAAATCGTAGCGATGAAACTTACTCGTTTAACCCAAGATACAGCCGGTGGTTTTTATGCTGTTCACCGTGAGCGCCCATTTTTCGGTGAATTAGTAGATTTCATGAGTTCCGGAGCTTGTGTACCTATCGTTTTAGAAAAAGAAAATGCAGTTGCTGACTACAGAACCTTAATTGGTGCAACAAACCCTGCTCAAGCGGCTGAAGGTACAATCCGTCGTTTATTTGCTGATAGCGTTGGCGAGAACATTGTTCACGGTTCTGATTCTACAGAAAACGCAAAAATTGAAATCGCATATTTCTTTGCTGAATCTGATATTGTTGCAAATATTGCATAATTAAGGATTTTCACGTATTCCCAATCCTCTTTTTGATATATTCAGAAAGAGGATTTTTTTTTGTCCTTTATTTGTGAATCTTGAAATCGTATTTATTCATGGAATTAAATTCAAAAACAGTCGGGTTACTTACGCACGATTTAAAAGGTCCAATAGGAAATTTGAGCATGTTTACTGAGATGTTGAACAGTTTATTAGTTCAACAAAAAGAAAATGGAACTTCTGATTTAGATCAGGCGATTTGGTATAGTTCCTATATACATATGATAAGTTCAAAATATGTTGACCAACTTCAAAATTGGTCTGATTTTGTGAATATGCTTGATAAACAGTTGGAGTTTTATAATTCATCGGTTCAACTAACAGAACTTGTACACGAAGTTCTACAATCAAATCAGATAATAAGCTCAAAAAAATTAATCACCGTACAAGTAGAATCCGCTATTTCTTATGGTGTTTCAGCAGATTCTGATGTTTTGAGAAGAGTTTTAGATAATTTGATTCAACTTTTCGTCTTGTTAATGCCTAATTCAAGCACATTGACAATAACAATTGCAGAAAACCCAAACAAACAGGCTGAATGTCGAATTACAGGTCTCCAATCAAATGATGAGAAACTTTTTGAAACTCTTTATACACAAAAAGTGATGTTAGACCAAGCAGAAGTGTTTGGAAAAGGCTTGATAAAAACCACAGGAATAGGTTTGGCGTTTTGCGGAGAAGCCATCCGAGAAATGAATGGCACTCCGTTTATTTCTATTGATGCAGATACGTTAACAGCCGGATTTACTTTGCCCTGCGCTGTCTAACTACTTCGTATAATATCAATCCGGTTGCCACGGAAACGTTCAATGATTCAACTTTTTTTGACATTGGAATGGATAGTTTCAAATCACATAATTTGAGAGTAGCTTCTTTCAAACCTCTGCCCTCACTCCCCATTACTAGGGCTAAGGAACGTTTATAATCATGCTCCCAAATTGTTGCTTCAGCATCCGCCTCTAAACCTGCAACCCAAAAACCTAAGTCTTTTAATTCACTGAGTGTTTGGTTAACGTTTGAAATTCTGACTAATGGAACAATTCCTGCCGTTCCGGCAGAAGCTTTAACCACACCTGCTGTTACCGGAACCTGACGATGTTTGGGAATCAGAATTGCATCAACACTAGCAGCTGCTGCAGTTCTTAAAATCGCCCCAAAATTCCCCGTATCCTCGATTTCACTCAATACGATAATGAACGGATTCTTTCTATGTCCGATTTTTTCGCGCCATTCTTCGTAATCCTGATAAGAAATCGGGCTCACCATTGCCACAACACCCTGATCGTTTACCTTCCCAACTAATTCAATTAATTTTCTTGGCGGGACGTTAGAAACAGGAATTTTATTAGCAGTGCATAATTGCTGAATCTGCTTGATATTCGCATCGAACAACCCCTCTTTGATATAAACTTTTGCCACCTGATCGGGGTTTTGGTTTAGCTTATCGATTATTGGGTTACGTCCGTAGATAAAAAAGTGTTGATTTTCTGACATTTGTTTAAAATACTTCTAAATAAGTTCTTGCAATTTATTACATTAAACCTATTCAACTAGGCTAAATATTATATGGTCGCTAAATCAACAAATAAAAACGGCAGTGATCAGCTTACACAAGATGCAAAGGTAAGAAAAAATGAATTACCTATAAGTTTTGATGTTAAGTTGTCTCATAGAATTAAAGCGGCTTCTCCTCTAACTCTTATATCATCTATTACTCTATTTTGCATCGGCGTGTGTGTGGTAACCTTATCAATTGCAGGTCATATAAATCCCTTATGGCTAGCTTCTTTGATGAGCATTTTTGGTAGCGTTTCCACAATGATTGGTTTATATCAGATTTATGAATTACTTAGTGAACGAAGCGAACTTGATAATCTTTATAAAGAAGCTATTAAGCGCGTTATTAATGCTCAAAACTAATTCATAGTGAATCAAGACTCCGAAAAAAAATTCGAGTATTTATTTCGATTAGAACTACGAGGCAAGCCAATACCTGAGTCTGCTCAGGATAAAATTTCTGTGTTAAATAAGCGAAGAAAGAAAGTTCAGCTTCTCATGTTGTTCAACTTCCTTTTTGTAGCCATCTTTTATGCGTCATACCAATATGGATACACAAATTTGGGTCCAAATTGGCTGATTGCATTATCTGCTGTATTTGTTATCAATATTTTGTTACAATTTAAGCAGTCGATTTCCATAAAAGATGCCATTCAATTCTACTCTAAAAATTAATTTGAAGGATGTTCAGTTTTTTATCAGATGAACATCCTTTTTTTTCGTCGCCTCTTATAATAGCACACAGAGGTGCTTCTTCAATTGCTCCGGAAAACACTTTTTCTGCTTTCTCCAAGGCTGCTGAATTAGGCGCAACATCTTTTGAGTTAGATATTCAACTCAGTAAAGATCTCGAACTGGTAGTAATCCACGATTTCAACCTAAAACGAACTACCAACTTCAGAGGAAACATATCGCAATTCAATTGGGATGAACTTCAAAAAGCTGATGCCGGCTCATGGAAAAATGAAACATTTAAGGGTGAATGTTTGCCTTTATTGCGTAATGTATTACTTAGTTTTCCGAACACTGCCATCAACATTGAGATAAAAAAAGAATCTGTTTCGCTATCAGCCCCAATTATTGAAGAAAAACTGATTTCTTTGATTCAAGAATTAGATTGTTTCAATCGAATTTTTGTTTCTAGTTTTTCATACAAAGCACTTCGAACGGTTAAACAAATTGAACCTCGCCTCAAAACAGGATTATTATTTAACAGAAAGTTCTTTGGCAAAGAAGATGTAGTTAAACTCACTCAGCTTCATCATGCATCATTCTTCCATTGTTCTTATCGAGAAGCAACTGAACAACGAATACAACTCCTGAATGAAGCTCAAATTCCTATATTTGTATATACTGTTAACGATGTTTCTTTAGCTAAAAAGCTATGGAATATGGGTGTACAGGGCTTTTTTACTGATAATCCAAAACTGCTCTTGGATGCATTCGCGTAGTTATTTTTTTGTTTCTTTAGTTTTTTTGCTGATTCAGTGTAGTTCTGAGAAAAAGGCTGTGTACTTAAGCGAATACAATTATACTGTTGCCAATAATCGTTTAGAACAAGCTTTCCGAGAATCGGGATTTAAAAAGATTGATGAAAAAAGCTTATCAAAGTCGTTGTACAAATGGCAAAAAAACACGCGTTATCAAGCGGAGAAAAACATTGAACATACTGAATCTGCCAAGAAATGGCAGTTTTGGCGAAGTCCGGATACCGTAATGGCTTATATCAGTTATGTTCCCCCGCAATACATGGTTATCTCATCCAAACTGACCGAAGCAATTCTTAAAACCGATTCGCTAGATTTTAGCCCTCTGTTTTATCATTATTTCTCACATTACGAACGAGGACATCTTCGCAATCGCTCAGAAAGTACGCTTGCCTCTCAATTTGGTGGTATTAGTGCTGTTTTAGCTATTCAATATCAAACAGATGAATACATTAGGGAAATGATTCTCAGAAACGGATCAGGCTCTCATTCCTCCCCAATCTTCCCGTTTAGTATTGAGGATGAAGCACAAGCGGAATGGTTAGCTTCCAAAGCATGGAAAAGCGGCAGAAAAGATACTCTCGAAATTACATCATCTTGGAGAAGGATAAGTCCTGAATTTTCATGGGCTGAGGACTACTTGCAGATACACATCGGAAAAACAAAAATGTCAAATTAAGGGATTTCACTTGTAAATCCCCCCAAGTAAACCCTATCTTTCCTATCCATTCACCTGAAACCAGTCAAATGACCACAAAATATGTTTTTGTGACCGGTGGTGTTACTTCATCACTTGGAAAAGGCATTATATGTGCCTCTTTGGGGCGTCTTCTCATTGCCCGCGGACTCAAAGTCACTATTATCAAACTAGACCCATATATAAACGTTGATCCGGGTACTATGAATCCCTATGAACACGGGGAAGTTTATGTAACCGACGACGGTGCCGAAACCGATTTAGACCTCGGCCATTACGAACGTTTTCTTGATATTGCAACCAGCCAGCAAAGCAACCTTACTACAGGACGTGTGTATTTTGATGTTATCACCAAAGAACGTCAAGGGGCTTATTTAGGCAAAACCGTGCAGGTAATTCCGCACATCACCGATGAAATCAAAAACCGAGTATTGTCTTTAGGAGAATCCGGAAAATACGATGTCGTAATTGTAGAAATCGGTGGAACTGTAGGTGATATTGAAGGCTTACCTTATGTGGAAGCTATGCGCCAACTGCGCTATGATGTAGGCAGAGAAAATGCAATTTCTATCCATTTAACACTGGTTCCCTATTTAAAAGCAGCACGTGAACTAAAAACCAAACCGACTCAACACAGTGTTAAAACATTGTATGAAATTGGTTTACAACCGGATATTTTAGTTTGCCGCGCAGAAGTCCCTATCGAAGATTCCATCAGAAAAAAAATTGCTCTTTTCTGTAATGTGGATCGCGAAGATGTAATTGCTTCTTTAGATGCCAGTACCATTTACGAAGTTCCTCTCTTGATGAAAGAAGAAGGATTGGATGAACGAGTAATTAAGAAACTCGGATTAGCCGGTGGAAATGAACCTGAACTCGACAACTGGAGAAACTTTGTTGATAAAATTATCAGCCCGAGCCATACGATTTCCATTGCTTTGGTAGGTAAATATGTTGAGCATCATGATTCTTACAAATCCATAACTGAGGCTATTATTCATGCTGGTGCAGTAAACGATTGCAAGGTTGATGTGCGTTGGATTCAATCCGACGATTTAACTGAGAAAAACGTTGCTAAAAAGCTTAAAGGTGTTTCAGGAATCTTAGTTGCTCCCGGTTTCGGTGGTCGTGGAATCGAAGGCAAAGTAGAAGCCGTTAAATATGCTCGTTTAAACGATATTCCATTTTTCGGGATTTGTTTAGGTATGCAAGTGAGTGTGATTGAGTTTGCCAGAAATGTTTGTGGAATGGATCATGCAAACTCAACAGAATTTGACGAAAACACGCCATATCCGATTATTCATTTAATGAACGAACAACGCAGCGTTACTAAAAAAGGCGGTACTATGCGTTTAGGTTTGTACAACTGCCATATTAAAGAAGGAACCAAAGTGGCTGCGGCTTATGGTGAACCTGAAATTAAAGAACGCCATCGCCATCGTTTTGAAGTGAATAATGATATTCGCTACAAATTGGTTGAAAACGGACTTACTTTTGCCGGCATCAACCCTGATAAAGATTTGGTTGAAATTATCGAATTACCATCACACAGATGGTTTATTGGAACTCAGTTTCATCCGGAATACAGAAGTACAGTCGGTAAACCTCACCCTCTTTTCTGTTCATTTGTTGAAGCATCAAAATCGTATGCGGATGAGCATCAACTGATAAAACCATTCGAAAACAAATAAGTTTTAAGCCTCATTCCTCAAAAAAATGAGGCTTTTTTTTGAATAAATTTCTGATTTTAATCCATGCTTACTACCAATCCATTTGCGGGAAAAATACGAGTACGTGTGAACGCCATTATTATGAACGGAGATTCTGTTCTTTTGGTAAAGCTTCATGCTCCAACATCAGAACACCCATTTTGGATGCCGCCCGGAGGCGGTCTGGAAGTCGGTGAAACATTGGAAGACGGCGTTAAACGCGAAGTTTTGGAAGAAACCGGTTTAGAGGTAACTGAGTCTCAACTTTGGTATATCACCGAATACATAAAAGAACCTTGGCATGCGATTGAATTTTATTACAAATGTGAGGTGAGTCATTTCGATGCTGTATTGGGATCTGACCCGGAATTAGAAGTTCAATATTTACAAGGTATAGCATGGTTTAACGTGTTTGACACACCGTCAGAGCCGATTAAACCACCGTTTCTCATTAATCAGCTTAGGCAAGATTATCAACTAAAACGAAGCACTCCGATTTTCATATCTTCCGAGCATGAGTAAAGAAGAATATCGAAAAATTACTGCCGACGAAGCCAAAGAATTACTGAAATCAGGTAAGGCCAGACCTACAAAAGGCAGTTCGTTTATTGACATGCAAAGTTTATTATTCTCCTTGCTTGTTTTTGTAGTAATTGCAGCAAGTGCCACAATCTATTACGAAGTTTTTGCTGATACACGAGTTATTAAAGACTATAAGCCACAAGCGTTTACGAGTATCATATTCGAATCTGCTTATCCATCAACAGCCGGTATTCCAAGCTTGGCCGCTGAAAACAACTACTCTGCCATCGATTCCATTATTACCCCGATTCTCTATGATGTACAGCTAACGCCTGAGCAAAACAAATTTCTATGGTTGTACAAGAATGAACTTCTATTGGCAACACATCAATATGAAACAGCATTGCAGTTTTCACAGTCTTTGCAATCTCGATTTGCCGAAGATAAATCTACCATTGCCCCCATTTTTTGGTATAAAGCACATGCTTATTACTATCTGAAACGCTTTTCTGAAGCACATGAATTATTTGCAACCATTGCCATTATGAAACACCCTTTGTATTCAGAAAAGGCATTTGAATATCAGCAAGAGATTTATGACTTAATTCGAACTGACGGCATTAACTTTTTCTTCGACTAAGAAATTCTTTCGGTTGAAAACAATTCTGATTACCATATTGAGCCTTTTCATTTGCAGTTGCTCTTTGTTTGAAAAGAGTCAGGAGCATAAACCGACTGAGCCTGAATTCAGAAGAACTCATTTGATTGAAGCCGTAATTAGTCAGGATATGGGGCGCATACAGGATGTATTAGCGTCTGAATATAAGTGGATAAATCAGCAGGACATTTTTGGTATGACGGCTTTGCATTATGCTGCCGCAGAAGGTAACGAACCCATATTTAGACTTTTATTGGATTCAGGAGCCAATCCTCAGATTAAAGATTTTAATGGCGAAACGGTGATTCACAAATTTGCTCGCGTGAACATAAATGCTCCCATTCAATATTTAGAATTAAAAGGTTTAAGCTTGGACCAATCTAATAAACGAGGCGATACACCGCTTCATATTGCTGCAAGCCAATGGAATGCACCGCAAGTTCAACGATTTATTGAGCGTGGCGCCAATCCCAATATTCAGAACTATAACGGAAAATCCGCCCTGCACATCGCCGTTGAACGCTTTCCGAGTAAAGATTCCATCAATGTGAACTTGTTAAAAAATGAGTTGAAAAAAGAGCGAGATACCACAAAAATCGGATATTGGTTACTCACAAAACGTAAATTCAAAAATTCGTGGAAATCCGTTCAACAGTTTTTTAAGAAAATTCCTGAAAAATTTAGTCCGCCACCTCCACCACTACTGAACTCCGATGAAGGAATTAAAACGGTTGAGTTGCTGTTGAATTCAGATATAAAATTACATTTGCGCGATACAGACAAGCAAACAGCACTTGCAATTGCGAAAAAAAAGAATCATTATCAGTTAACAAAATTTTTGATAAAACGTGGTTTATTTAAAGAATCAGATTATTAAAAAACTGCTCATCGCTACACTGCTCGTCTTTGGTTTATTTTCAAATTCCGCGGCGCAGTTAGATTTAAATCAGCTTCTGGATTATGCAAAAACCGGAAATGTGACCGGTATCAGAGCATTTTTACTTCAAGGGGTTGATCCTAACACGAAAAACAACAACGACCATACCTTGTTGATGTTTGCTTCGGATAACGGGCATGTAGAAGCTGTTAAAGCCTTGTTGGAATTAAAAGCAGACCCAGATTTAAAAGACAAATTTGGACAAACTGCACTCATGTATGCAACCGTTCGCGGTTATTACGATGTTGTTGACGCTCTTTTAGCTGGAAACGCCGACGTAAATTTGAGTAATCACCGAGGAAAAACGGCACTTACTCTCGCTGCAAGAGAAATGCGATTCGAATTAATAAAAAAATATGTTGAAGCCGGCGCTGACATTAACCACAAAGATACCTTTGGATGGGCTGCTTTGCACTTTTCTGCCCATAAATCGGATGTAAACTCAGTAAAATATCTTCTAACCCATAGTGCACAAGTTGATATTAAAGATGGTGAAAATAAAACTCCGCTCGTTTACGCATCAAGCAATGGAAATGAAGAAATTGTTCACCTATTACTCGAAAAAGGAGCAAAAGTAAATAACACGGATAAAATTGGTTGGAAGCCTTTGCATTATGCCGCATACAATGCCAGAGAACCCATTTGCCGCATTTTATTAGATAATGGTGCTGAGATAAACGCAAAAACGCCAAAGGGTCAAACTGCGTGGGATTTTGCCAAACATAGCGGCGACCCGATTACCAGACGTTTAATCGAGATTTATCAAAACAAGCAAAAATAGCGATTATTTTCGCCCATCCTGATTGCCATAATCCCTACCTTTGGGGCAAAAAAAATTCATGCGCATTTTAAAATTCTTAAGTGTCTATTTGGCATTTGCTCTTTTCATTTTTCTATTGGTGATTGGTTGGAACTGGAAAGAATTCACCACTGTTTTTGATAATTCCGATGCCTTAACTGACGGACAAGAATTTGTAGAGCAGACGTTTTCGCTTGGCGGGATGGCAGATTTCATAAGAGACCATCCTGAATATGTTTCGGTTTATTCCACTTCATTACACAGCGATTCTGCGCAACTATCCATCGAAGCAAATACACCACGAACTTTAGGCAGTTTAAGCTCGGCTTTATTGGCTCTTCATTATGTTTATGCCGTTCAAAAACAAGAACTCAATCCGGAAACACTCGTTTCAATGGATTCGATAGCCGCCTATCAGTTACCGAATCATTACAGAACTGCGCAAGAAAAATCTGTAAGCTGGTTAAATGAGCATAATTACATTTCGAATAATCAGGTTTCTTTGGAAAATTTGGTACGAGTGGCAATTGAGTATAACAGTTTGGCTGTACATGATTATTTACTTACCCATTTCGGTGTGGCAAACATTCAGGCAAATTTACAGGAGTTGGGTTTACGTGATTCCTTGTACCTATTACCGTTCTCGGGTTTAGCGATTCAGTTACACCCTCATATTTTAGGCGGCGATTTCCAAACACGTTTTTCAACACTAAAAAATTTAACCGGCCAAGAACGTGCGCAAGAAGTGTTTACTTCAACTCATTCATTTATTCACAATTCCGCTTTCAGAGAAAAGGTGTTGAATGCATTTAATGAGTATGAAAGCGGCATTGGATTTGTTCAGGAAAAACAAAGTTTTGATGTATTCCCGCAGTTAAGCGCAAAACAACTCGTTCAATTATTTCAATCGGCAATTACGGGAACTGTTTTAAGCAAAGATTCAAAAACCTATTTACTGAATCTATTGAACTGGCCAATGACGGACCGAACCTATTCCCATTTATTCCATTATTACGGTGGTGTGTTTGAAAACAAAATGAGTCTGGCTTCTGGTATTGATATTGCTTTTTCAAAAGAGCGCCAAGATACCGTAGTTCAAGCTGTTTTCTTTGATCAGATTCCAATTGCACTCTGGTTTCATATGTCGAGCAAATACATTCATCAGGATTACCAGCGCCGAATTGTTTGGGATCAGGAATTGCGTGACCGCTCCCTTCATAAACCTTCAAAATCTGTTCAGAATTAATAATTTTGATAGTAAGAAGATGTGCTTTTACTTATTTTTGATGGTAGCACGTCTTTCAAAGGAGGTCTTATGAACGACTTAATCAGCGGAAAAATTGATGCAAACTTTGCACAACAGCTGAAAAGAATGGAAGAGGATTTACGTTCACTCCGCATTATGCACTATCCAAGCATTACCATTTCCAGAGAGTATGGATGCGAAGGATATCCTCTGGCACAACGATTGGCAGAAAAACTGGAAACCGACCAACATAGATGGTCTGTTTACGGACGCGATGCCATTCAGGAATTATCTCAATCAGATGAGTTAACTGCACAATTATGGGAATCTATCCCATCAGAAACCAGAACAACATTTGCGCAATATCTGGATGCGGCACTTGCTCACAAGCCAACCGATTACATGCTGTTTAAACGAATGGCAAAAAGTCTAAAGCTTATCACCTTAAAAGGATTTTCCATAGTGGTGGGTGCAGCCGGTGCTGTTTTAACGCAAGGACAAAAACACACGTATCATTTCCGTTTAATTGCTGAGGATGATTTTAAACTGAATCGTATTTTGGAAATGGATTATTCTTTAGCTGAGGCAAAAAATATCCTCACCGAAAGAGAAAATAACCGTGTTCGCTTCGTTCGTGAGTTTACCGGAAAAGATATTCGCGACCCGAAATTATATTCAGCTGTACTGAATAACAGTTTGCTGAGTGTTGATGAAATGGCCGATATTATTATCGGTATAGTACATCCAAAAATCACATAAATACATGAAAAAATTATTGCTGCTTTTCTGGTTATTGCCCGGATATCTACTGTTTTTAACAAGTTATGAAGCTATTACCTATTGGGGATTAACTTCAACCTATAAAAACGGCGCTTCTTTGGTTGCTCATATTGATGAATTAAAACTCAAAAACATGCAGGCTCAATCGAATGGCGTTATTCAAATTCATTTCACTACTTCGGACGGATTAGAAAAGCAGCATACATTCACCCTGCCCATACAATTGGCTGCGCAACTTCAGAATTACAACATGATTCCCATTCGATATATGGAAAGCAGCTCCATGCCCATCGTTTTTATGCCGACCTACGATTTCCATAAAGACATGGTACTTATGAATGTTGGAATCACCTTTATAAGCTTTTTAGTCACCTTTTTTATCGGTTTTAAAATCACGAAATATTCATTTAAACCGACTGAAGCTGAGCGTTTGAACCAAGCTGTACAAGATGCTTGGAAAACCATGCAACCAGAGTCCTAATCTAATTTATCCTAATCTCATGCCCGGAACACTCTACTTAATTCCTACACCAATCGGTAAATCGGCACTCGATAAATCCATTCCGCCGTATAATCTTGAAGTGATTCACAGTATTCGCTTTTTTGCGGTCGAGAGTATTAAAACCAGTATTCAGTTTTTGTTATCCATAAAACATCCGGTTCCTGAATTTGAATTAGAGTTTGTTGAAGTAAGTAAGCGAAACAATTCATCCGACGTAGAAATGGACATTATTAATCGTCTTCTAGGCGGTGAAGATGTTGGGTTAATGTCAGAAGCGGGGTGTCCCGGCGTAGCCGACCCAGGTGCGGGAGTTATCGCTTTAGCGCATCATACAGGAGTTAAAGTGAGTCCGCTTATTGGCCCTGCTTCTATGATTTTAGCTTTGATGGCATCAGGTTTTAACGGACAAAAATTTAGATTTAACGGGTATTTAGGTCGCGATCATCAAGCCAGAAACGAACAGCTCAGAAAGTTAGAGCAAGATTCTTTACAATTTGACCAAACTGAATTGTTTATGGAATCTCCTCAGCGGAATTTAACGCTGTTAAAAGACGCCATTCAGGTCTTGCAGAACGAAACACGCTTAATGGTTGCGTGTAATCTCAGCTCACCGGATGAACTTATTATCTCCCAATCAGTATCGGTTTGGAAACGCACCAAACTTCCGGATATCGAGAAAAAACCGACTATTTTCGGCATTTGGGGAGAATCGGCTTACAAGGTTCAAAATCCGGCAAAATCCAAACAAGCAACGGTAAAACGCTGGTAAATACTGTATTTCATACTTTTAAATCAATTTCAGCAGAAATAGCCTAAAACTTTTAAAATGACTATTTTGAATCGTCTGATTTTATCAGATGGGGTCATTATTTAAGTTCTTGAGGGTATGAAACAAGTTAGTGGTGTTACCATTTTCGGGATTATTTTGGGGTTCGGCTTATTTTTATTTGCCGTAATCGCCAATACCGACAATTATTTCATGTTTATAAGTTTTTCCAGTTTTTTGATGGTAATCGGAGGAACTTTAGCAGCTGCCATGATTTCGTTTAGCGGAACCTATGTAGTAAAAGCGTTTAAGGAGTTAGGCGAGCTCATCATCCCACAAAATATAAATCCGATTACATTATATCATGATGTAGCCCTTCTTATCCAATGGGCACGTATTATGCAAAAAGGGGATATTCGCGAGTTTGAAAAGATTATTGACAAAACTCAAATTGAGGACTCGTTCATGAAATACGCATCAAATCTGCTTCTTTCTGATTATGACAGTACCAGTTTGCGCGATATGCTCACCGATGCCATAGAGACCCGCTACGAACGAAATATGGTTCAATCACACATTTTAAAAACAATGGCAGGTTATGCTCCCGCATTTGGGATGATCGGTACATTAGTCGGTTTGATTATTATGCTCGACAATTTAGGTGCCAATCCTGATGCTATTGGAAAAGGCATGGCTTTAGCCTTATTAACAACTTTATACGGCGTGTTGTTTTCGCAATTAGTTTTAAAACCGGGCGCAGAGAAAACCAAAGAAAAACAACAAATTCTTCGTTATCGTGATTTTATGGTAATGGAAGGATTAATTATGCTGAATGAACGCAAAAGTGCCATCATGGTTCAGGATAGATTGAATAGCTTTTTAGATCCAAAGTATCATTTTGATATAATTTCGGAACGGGAAAATCGGTAAAAGAGTAGAGTTTATATTGAAATGAGTTCTTTCATCGTGTCCCTATAAATCTAGTGTTCTCATTTTATTTCGTCTCTCATCTCAAAATGTAAGTTATTTATATCTGTAAGATGGTATGTGTTTACCCCTTTCAAATACTAAAATAAAAACCGGAGAATAGTTTTACTAACACAAACCTTAATAACTGAATAAAAAAAGAGAGCTTTCATCCCTGAAAGCTCTCTTGAACAGCGCATCTCACAAAATAATTGCTTTTGTGAGACTCTTGTGTCGGACAAGATTCTTATTTAATCAATGTCATCTTTTTAGTGATAACAGTTGCATCTGTTTTTAATTGATACATATAAATTCCACTCGCCAAATTTGCAGCGTTAAACTGTAAGGTATGTGTACCCACTGAGTAAGCTTTATTGGTTGCTAAAGTAGCTACTAATCTACCTGTAACATCATACACAGCTACACTTACATTAGAAGTTGTGTTTAATGTAAAGCTGATTTGTGTGCTTGGGTTAAATGGGTTAGGATAGTTCTGAGATAAGGTAATTGCATCCGGTCTTTCAGAATCTAACTGCTCGATATCGGTTGTTAAAAACTCATCAGCTAAGGCACCTAAGTAACCGTTTTGAGAAAGCGCGGTCCAACCTTTTAACCAGTTGGTAGCACCGAAAGCACCGATGTAACCTACTTTGTCAAAGAACGGGTCGTTTGCTGTATTACCAAACTGCTTCGCTGCACCCCATGCCGGTGACTCTGTATCCGGACGTGGGTCTAAACCACCGTCATCTATACGTGAGATCCCTCTTAACATCGGGTCTACCAATTGATTGCCTTTTGCTGCATTCGCTAAGTACGGTTGTACGAAGTCTTGATTCGATATCGTAGTAAATGTATTGCCTGCTGCAAATCCAAACCAAATGTTGTTCTCTAAGCGGATAGAATCCTGCTCAAAACGCTGACGGGAGTCAAACGGCTTGCTACCCGCATTGTCGATATCTTCGATCGTAATTCCACGACCTGTTTGACCTTTAAAGTCTCCAAAAATAGAGTTGTAGTAAAACGCTGCAGTGTTATCACGGAAAATCAATCCTTCTTCGCCGTCTCCGTCAACTGTTCCTACATTGTCTTTACCATCACCTAAATAGGTGGCGTTCATAATAATCGGTGAGGCAAACGGTGAGGTATTCTCGTTTCCAATCGCTCCGTCCATTTCTGCCATACGACCTGCTTTGTCTTCGCCTTGAAGTACAAACCAGAACTGACCTTTTCCTGAGAAACCTTCATCCCAGTCAAAACCGTCATCTGAGTTGAATGCAGATACTAAGTACTTCGTGTTTACTGTTCCGCCAAAGAACTCGAAACCATCATCATCTGAGGCATAAGACTCTACGTATTCAATCGTGGTTCCGGCTCCTACGCCACCTAAGGTTAACCCTTGAATCTCGTTTCCTGCTTGGTCACCTACGGCAATACCAGTGTGACGAATCGATACATAACGGAGAACACCTGAGTTGTCCATTGGGTCGTTTCCACCGTAACGGGCACGGTTATCTTCTGCTCCAACGATCTCGTTAATTCCTTCGATGTTTCTGAATTCAGTGTTGTTTCCGTTGTTGGTTGGCGCGTAACCTAACATTACTATTCCACCCCATTTACCACGATCTTCATAGGTTAAATTACCATTGAGTTGGTCATCAACAGAAGTAAAGATAATCGGCTTCTCTGGGGTTCCTTCTGCGAACAGTTTTCCGCCACGGCTGATTACTAAACCTTTTGCTGCATTTCCTGAACCTAATTCTGCTTTTACAACTGTTCCGGCTTCGATGTATAACTCGGCACCTGACTCCACAAATACCATCTCTTTGATGATATA
>SBGQ01000168.1 GCA_006226965.1 bacterium
ATTTTTGTATTAATACAATTCTATGCGTTCAAGATTGGACCCAATCGCTATTTATCTATCAACAACTTAATTGAAGACTCGATATCAGCTAAAGAGCTATTAATTCGCCATAAAGAGGAGCTGAGTAAGATTTTCGATTTACTACCGCTTTATATCTATACAGTTGATAGAAACAGCACCATTAAGTTTGTGAATAAAAAGTTTCAGGCTGAGTTTGGGTTGCCGTTAAAGGATATAATCGGGAAAACGGCTTACGATTTTTATCCGGTTGAACACGCTTCGAAGTATTTACGAGATGATCAGCGTGTAATCAGAACACAGAAAGTTTTTCAGGCAGTTGAAGAAAATGTCCATCCGCAAACCGGAATTACGCATCATGTTCATGTAACAAAACTTCCTATTTATAATGAAAAAGCGGAGGTTACCGGTGTCTTAGGCGTGTTTTATGATATGACAAGTGAATACATGCTTCAAATGACTAAAGACGCTCAACTAAAAGAAAAGGACTTACTGCTTAGAGAAGCTCATCATAGAATTAAAAATAATCTGAATATGATTATTGGTATGATGAGTCTCGATGCCTCTGCAATTACAAATGAGAGTGCCAAAATCGCATTAAATGCGGCTATTGTAAAAATGAAATCTATGATGGGAATCTATAACCAACTGTATGTTGAGATTGACCAAAAGAAACTGGTACAAATGCAGTCTTTCCTCACAGATTTATTTGAAGATTTTAAAGAGCATTTAGTACCGCCTGAAATCACCTTACATCTACAGGTTAAGAAATTATTGCTAGACGACCGTTTTGCGTCAATGGTTGGTATTATACTTACTGAACTCATTACTAATTCAATTAAATACGCATTTCCGCTTGGTTTTGGCAAAATTGAAGCATCTGTACTAAAAAGAAATAACTGTTTAGTTATAAAAGTGGCTGATGACGGAAGGGGTTTGCCGGAGGATGTCCGGATAAACCATATGTATGGATTCGGGCTTTCAATGATACAGCAACTCATAGAAACGGTTAATGGTAAAATCGTGTTTGATAGTAAGCATAAAAGCACAATTGAAATTCATCTGCCCAATACATCTTTAGAAAAACCTGAATTAATCAGCGAATAGCCAACAGATAAGATTTGTATTTTGGCTATATGTACGAACAACAAGACTCTTTAGAATTTGATTACTCGGGTATTTCATTACCGTTAAAGCAAAAGGTTGAAAATCTGCCACAAAAGCCCGGTGTTTATATGCACAAAAATGCCGATGGAGATGTAATCTATGTCGGTAAAGCAAAGAAGCTAAAGAATCGGGTAAGGAGTTATTTTCAATCCTCGCGCCCGCACGACGGCAGAATAAAGTCTTTAGTATCCAAAATTGTTGATTTAGAAGTAATTGTGACGGATTCTGAGGCTGAAGCACTCATTTTGGAAAATACACTTATCAAGAAATACCGTCCGAAGTACAACGTAATGTACAGAGATGACAAATCTTATCCCTATATCTGTGTTACCCAAGGTGAGCGCCCCAGAATTTTCCCGACACGAGTTGTAATTAAAAACGGCAGCAAATATTACGGGCCGTATGATAATGCCGGTTTGATGTACCGAATGCTTGAAATAATTCGTGAATCCTTCAATTTTTGCACCTGTGCATGTTCACCTAAAAGTATAGACCAATCGAAAGGCATTCCACGTTGGCATAGTTGTTTTAATGAATACTTTAATGCTTGTTCGGGGGATTGGGAGCAGGAACGATATCAGACAGCTATAAACCGAGCGATTCGTTTATTAAACGGCCGGACAGAAGAGCTTATTCGCGAGTTAAAAGAAGAAATGCAAATGGCTTCTCAGTGCTTAGAGTTTGAACAGGCAGCAAAAATACGAGACGGAATAATCGGTTTGCAGAAATACAGCGAGAAGATGAAAATGGTTCTGCCCGATTTAATTGACAGGGATGTGTTTGCTGTTTATGCGGATATGGAAGAAAATGTGGCTTGCGGAGTTTTATTTAAAATCCGACAAGGTAAAATGATGGGTAAACACTCACGAATCATCAAACAAATTGAAGGCTTAACAGAAGCCGATATATTGCAGTCTTTTGTTGAGGAGTACTATACCGGAAGCACAGCCGGAATTATACCCGATGAGATTTTAATTTCAACGGAGCTATCGGATGATGGCGCCTTATTTGAATATCTTATCTCAGAAAAAGGTAAGAAAGTAAGCATACAAGTGCCGAAAATTGGCGAAAAAGCGCAAATGATTCGATTGGCACAAACCAATGCAAAGCATACTGTTGGAGAGTTTCATCTCGAAAAAATGAAAGAGGAAACAGAGCGTATTCCACATTCGGTTAAAGCGCTGCAACGCGATTTATATTTGGATAGAATGCCAAGAAGAATTGAGTGTTTTGATAACTCGAATTTCCAAGGAACTGACCCTGTTGCATCAATGGTCTGTTTTGTTGATGGTGTTCCTAAAAAGTCTGAATACAAGCGGTTTACCATTAAAACAGTTGAAGGCCCGAACGATTTTGCTTCAATGGCAGAAATTGTAACCCGCAGGTATTCTCGTGTTATGCAAGAAAAGCAGCATATTCCTGATTTGATTATTGTGGATGGGGGAAAGGGGCAATTGTCATCGGCGGTAGAGGCTCTGAAAGAAATCGGGTTTTATGGTCAGGTTCCGATTATCGGTTTAGCAAAACGATTAGAAGAAGTCTTTTTCCCGGGAAAATCGGATTCTATTATGTTACCCAAAACATCTTCCGGTTTAAAATTGATTCAACGAGTACGGGATGAGGCACACCGCTTTGCCATTACTTATCACAGAGAAAAGAGAAGTAAACGCACATTTTTAACGGAATTGGAAGAAATTCCCGGTATTGGCAAAGTAACATCTGAAAAACTTCTGAAAGCATTCGGTTCTGTAAAACAAGTTCAGGAAGCGAGTTTGGAAAAACTTAAAGAGACCGTTGGCGGAAAAGCTGCTCAGGCTATTCAAGAGTACTTCGGTAATTCTAAATAGTGGTATGCAATAGAAAGCAAGTAATCAGAATATCCTTTTAAAAGAAAATACTAGGCTTTTAAGTAGTGCGTTCAACAAGCATGATGTCAAAAATAATATTGATAAGCCTATTCTGCTTACTGGGATTAATAGTTGATGGAAATGCTCAGATAAAAGCATTTTCAGAGCCTTCATTTAAATGGTTGCCTTTAGACCAAGCCGTAGGTCAGGCGCGCGTTCAGCAAAAAATGGTGCTCGTTCTTTTTAAAACAAAAGATTGTCCGTTTTGCAAAAAAATGGAGTTGGAAGTATTTAGTAAACCGGAGTTTCAAAAAGAAATAAACAAGTACTTTATTCCGGCAGTGGTTGACTTAGAATCTAACGACCAATATTTATACAAAGGAGATGTAATCTCGGTAAAAGGCCTTGCAACAACGTTTCGTGTTTCAGGAACCCCGACTCTCGTATTTTTGAATACAGATGGAGATCTAGTTGCATTCCAACCGGGTTATATTAAACCGGATACTTTTCATGAATTAATTGATTACATCGGAACCGGAATGTACGCCACCGTTTCGTTTCAAGAGTTTCAAAAACAGGATAAAGAATAGGGCTTCTTTACTCTTTAAATCCCAAAGACTTAATTGCTCTTTTAAATGCTGAAAAATAATTAGCATACTAACTCACTAATTTTATTCTTTTTCTACAAATTGAAGAGTTTTCAGACAGATAAACCTTTTGAATCAAGTTACTTATTTGCTTAGATTGCGACTCCATTTTAACCTTAAAATTTGATGAATGTCGGTTAAGCAGTATTGGTTAATGAAGTCAGAACCTGATGTTTTCAGCATCGATCACTTGCAGAGTGCAAAAGACCAGAAAACCATGTGGGAAGGCGTAAGAAACTATACAGCCAGAAATTATATGCGAGATACCATGAAAGTGGGCGATGGCGTGTTATTTTATCATTCCAATGCAAATCCACCCTGTATTGTTGGTACTGCTGAAATTGCTTCAGAGAGTTATCCTGATCCGACACAATTTAATCCTGATAGCGATTATTTCGACGCAAAAAGTTCAGAAGATAATCCCCGTTGGTTTTTAGTTGATGTGAAGTTCAAACAAAAGTTCAATCACATTGTAAATCGTGAAGTATTACAACATCACCCGATTTTAAAGGATATGGTTATTTTTAAATTGAACCGTTTATCGATTACTCCGGTTACCGAACAAGAATGGTTATTGGTACATGAATTATCACTTACAAAACCACTATAATTAGGATTATGATAAAAGAGTGGCTGTCACAAAGAGGAATTTACCCTGCACAAGTTCTAAAAGAACTTATTACAAACGATGTAATTAAAACAAACTCAGATTATCCCATTGGGAAAGAACAAATTCAACCCAACTCATTAGACTTAAGATTAGGAACTACAGCATATCGTGTACGCTGTTCATTTCTACCTGAAAATGAAACCGTATTAGACAAGTTAAAACTCTTATCACAGCATTCATTTTCTATTAAAGATGGAGCGGTTTTAGAACCGAACTGTATTTATATCATTCCTTTATTGGAGTCTTTAGATTTAAGCAAGTTAAAAACATTGGGTGGCGAAGGCTTAGACTATTCCCGTATTACCGCTAAAGCGAATCCTAAAAGCTCAACCGGACGCCTAGATATTTTTACTCGTGTGATTACCGATCATTCTCACCGTTTTGAGGAAATCAGAGCGGGGTATTCAGGTCCATTGTATTTGGAAGTGGTTCCAAAGACCTTTCCGATTCGAGTTAGAACCGGACAAAAGTTGAATCAACTTAGAATCAGAAATTCAGACACTACAATTTTAGACTCTGAAATTTTAACCTTGCATGCCGAGTTTCCATTGTTGTTGCACGAAAACGGAAAAGCTCTTTCTTTAGACGAAGTTAAAGTGGGCAATGGTTTATTTATGAGTGTAGCTTTACAAGGAAATAAGGATCAGATTGTAGGTTACAAAGCAAAGAAACACAGAGATTTAATTGATTTGGATAAAATTGGACATTACCGCGTACAGGATTTTTGGGATCCGATTTATGCGCAAAGTGATGACTATTTTATATTAGAGCCCGAAGCATTCTACATTTTTGCATCAAAAGAACGTTGCCGAATTCCGGCAGAGTATGCTGCTGAGATGGTTCCTTACGATACTGGTTCAGGCGAATTAAGAACACATTATGCCGGTTTCTTTGATTCCGGTTTTGGATGTACTGATGACGGGAGAGGTGCTCGTGCCGTTTTAGAAGTGCGTTCTCACGATGTTCCGTTTTTAGTAGAAGACGGACAAACGTTTTTCAGAATGGTTTTCGAGAAGAATTCAATGAAACCGGAGTCTATGTACGGACAATCGCTGAAAAGTAACTACCAAGGTCAAGATTTAAAATTAGGAAAGCACTTCAAGTAAGCTTTGTTGTTAGGTTAAATTTGATGAGAAGTGTAACGAAATGCGTGTGTAAGCAAGTTACTTTTGCCGAACTACATGTTATGGTAAAGGAAAAAGGATATACTGCCATAGAACAGCTAATGGATGAAAAAATATGCTGTTCAGGTTGTGGTATGTGCAGACCCTATGTGAAAAAGATGTTAGTTACAGGCGAAACCGAATTTCGTCCCGGTGATTATCATATTCCAAATGATTAATTCTTATGCAAGCATCATCCGATAAGCCAGATGAACTGTTTTATTCAACGTCAATTTCGTTAGAAAGCGCTCAAATTGTTTTAGAGGGTCAAGAAGCCATTCATTGCGCCAAAGTGCTTAGAAAGAAAGTAGGTGATACCATTTGGGTTTGCGACGGCAAGTATCATCAGTACAAAACCCGTATCAGGCATATCTCCAAAAATGAAGTTTTTACTGAAATTAGTGATACGCTACGTTTTGATGCAAATGAGTCGGATTCATATCCGATTTTAGTTATCGGAAAACTTAAAAATAAAGAGCGTTTGGAGTGGTTGATTGAAAAAGCAGTTGAATTGGGAGTTGCCGAGATTCACTTAGTTTCGTCAGAACGAACAGAACGCAGTTATTTAAAGCTAGAGCGCCTTGAAGCTATTGCTGTGGCGGCCATGAAGCAGTCAAAGCGAGTATTTTTGCCTCAAATTATTGATGCTCACTCGATTGAGGAAACCATAAACGCATTCGGCGAAGCCATTCCTATCTTGATAGCTCATGAAAAAGTTTCCGGGCGTATCGATCTTGGGCAGATAATCTCTAAGCGTTGTGTACTTGTAGTCGGGCCGGAAGGCGGATTCACCGATGCTGAAATTGAGTATTTATCGTCATTCCCTCAATCATCTACAATAAGTTTGGGAGAATGGCGACTCAGAGCAGAAACAGCCGCCATTCACTTATTGAGTTTAGCCTCATTTTTTAGACTCTAAAATAGCTTTAAAGTCTTCCGGCGTAACGGGTTTAGTGAGATAGCGAGAGATATTCATGTCTTGCATAGACTTCTGCTTTTCAGACTCTATAAAAAACGATGAGATTAAAATGACCTCGCTTTTAAAATCGGGTTTCTTTTCTTTGAGTTTAGAAAGCAATTCCCATCCGTTTAGCAAAGGCATTTGAATATCAAAGATTAAGCAATCAGGAAATTCACTATCCGGCGTTTGGCTTAATTCTTCGTATGCATCTTTGGATGAGTTTCTAATTTCTATAGTTTCTGCAAAGTTTACCCTAGAACTAATTTGTTGAAGTATGAACGTATAGATGGGTTCATCATCAACAATGAATACTTTTTTAAACATAAAATCCCTAGTAGAACACAAATCGCTTAAATGCGATAACCTCAAAACAAAAAAAAAGCCGCTCTTGGTTGAGTCGGCTTTATACATGTGGATTAAATCCGAAAATTATCCGTTGTTTTTTGAATTTTGTACTTCAATACGGATTTCTTGAGCTAAGGTCTTTAACTCTTGTAAGCCCTTGCGAACACGGGTACCAGCAGTTTTATTACCTTTGTCATAGAATTTTTCGAAGTCACCTTCCATGCTGTCAACCAAGCTCTTTAGTTGTGCATAACGACTCATATGTATCTCCAGAATTAGGTTAAAGTTTGAAATATTGTGTTGTTTTTATCAACGCGATTCGAATCTAATTAGAACAAAGGCACGAATCAAGTCTAAAAGTGCATTATTTTCATAAAAAAAGCGTTTTTTTTAGAAAAAGATGTGTTTAAGCCGTTTTTTTAACACTATTTAAGACACTTAAGTCATTTAAAAAAAAGCGTTTAAGATAAGTTAGAGGCTAACAGCGCTTTCCAGAACATTTTTTTCATCAAAATCAGCGATTGTAGTCAATTTAAACCCTTTCGCAGATGAAATAATCTCTTCGGGAATCATATTTAATAACTCAACCTCAGACGGTGCTTGTTTGATGAAACTTCTTGAAATAGCTTCGTCTTGTGCAAAGACTAATACTTCGTCTATATCCAGCTGATTTTTTAAGGCTAATGCCAGCTTAGATACAGAAATAGGGCTTACCTTTTCAGTTGATTGGTCGAATGCTAAATTCGATAAAACGGTTGCCACCGAATCCGGGTGCTGATTAAAAAAGGAGGTATCAACCGATATGTCTCCGAACTCGCTAACGGAAATTGCATTTTTGAGATAACCGTGCATAGATATAGCCGGAATTCCATATTCAGCCAGTAGATTTACCAACTTAAGATTTATTTCTTTAGTTGCTCTTGTTAAGGCCTGCTCGGGATTCGAACCGTTAGCAATCAGTTGTTTGGTAAAGGAATTATCAGCATGAAGAATAATTAAACGGCCTTTTTTTGCCGAACGGATTTTCTGACCAAACACTTTCATAAACAAAGGTTGATCTAAATGATATTTATCCAATAAAACGATAAAACTTTTCATTGTGTTTAGTTTCCTAATGCTGATGAACTAAATGAATGGGGAAGCAGATACTTGGCAATAATTTCTGAATGTGTTTCATCTTTATGATAAAGGTGAAGTCGGGATTCGGGCAGATGTTCGTTTATAACCTGTCTGCAACCACCGCAAGGGCTGCAATACTCAGCTTTTGGCGTGAATACAAATAATTCGCCCATTTGTTCAGCACCGTTGGAAATGGCTCTGCAAAGGGCAACACGTTCTGCACATAAGCCGAGTCTCCAATCGCTGTTTTCAATATTCACTCCGGAAATGGAGCCTTTCTCTGTTTGCAAATATGCAGCAACCGGAAAATTCGAATGTTGAATCTTTGCAAAGGGGACAAGTGCTTTTAATTCAGTAATTCCGAGCTTTTCAAAATGTTGAAAAGGAGCGTCGTATTCGATAGAAATCTCGTCTTGTTGATACACTGATAATCGGTATTCCTTTTCCAGATAAGCATATTGCATGTGCTCGTCAGGATGTAGAAACGGGTAAATTAATTCCTTTGGAGTATTTCCGCTCGCCAAACAAGAATAAACGGCTGCTTGCGCTGATGATATGGTTTCCGGGAAGGCGGCATTTTCAATGCGAACACCAACATGAAAACCTCCGTTTTCATCGATACATACGGCACAAGCCGGTTTTTTTGAATAGGGAACGTAGCTGCGCTGTAATACTATTTCCCAAGTAATCTGTTGTTTCATACTTATTTATTTGAAGACGGAATTAAAGTTGTAACCGGAAATGATTTTGCTTTTACCAAGCTCATATCTTGTAGCAACTCTTTGTATTCGCCGTTAAGCCAAAGTTCTATTTGATCGTCATAATAATCTGACATGGGTATTCCCGATTGTCCGCCGGGAATTACACTCAATGTACTTCTTAAATCGCTAAAATCAATAATTCTGCGAATACTAGGACCCAAAACCATTTCGTAGGGGTTACTCCAATTGTATTGTGCATTATTTATGGTCATGCCGTGTCCGTCAACTCCGTACGGACCGCGATTCAACACGTTTTTAACAATGAGTTTAAGGGCGCTCGGAGCTTCTGGAGATTTCGCTGCCATACCAAATAAGGCCGGTTCTAAGGTAAGCGTATGAATGTTTTCCCAACGCCAATCGTAGGTTTCGTTTCCTAATTGTGTTCTCAAAGACTGTATGGCTTCCTTCATGGATTTAATAATTATATCGTCTTTGGTTTCTATTGTATCAGGCGTGCTTTTATCATCGAATAATGAATTGGGTGAGTCCATTAAAACCGGCATCACTCGAACAGGTACGTTTTCCAGCCATGTTAAATGTGCGTATAAAACAGAGTCAATTTCGTCCTGTACAGTGTTTCTGAAGAAATTCAGAAAGAAGGTGTCGAATATACTAGCCGCTGTTGCACTTTTATCATAATTGAAATTCCAATTGCTCAGATAGGTATATGCTGTTTTAATGTCTTCATCTACCACATACATCTCTAAAACAGGTAAAATTCTACTTGTAATATCCTTTGCATGATTTGAATACACATTACTTTGTAATTCTTTAAAGTCTTTTACAGTGAACTTATCCGCTTTGTTCAGTTCTTCTGCGATGGCCTTATATCTTGAATCCGGTTCATAAAACGTTGCCAAATAATGCTTGTATTCCGGGCCAATCGGTTTGTTATTGGCATTGGCAATCCACCCTCGTTCAGGATTTATTAGATAGGGCATTTCGGAAGCAGGAATCCATCCTTGCCATTTATGTTCAGGATTCCAACCTTCACCCAATGTAAGTGGGTTGTGTTTTCGAATCGGGAGTTTCGCCATGGAAAAGAGGGCTATATTCCCGGTTTTATCCGCATAGGTGAGGTTTTGACCAGGAACAGCAAACTCCGGTACAATTTGTTTTACGGTTTCAAAGGAATCAGCCCAATTCAATTTTAGCATCATTCCAAATTCGTTTGAAACTTCGTGGCCTGTCCATCTCATACTTATCAATAAAGAGTCAGGAAGGGTTGCATTGTCAATATAATCACTAACAATTACGCCATTATCTGTAAAACGGAGCTCGGAAACACGTTGTTCACCATTTTTTAATGTGATGTAAGTTCGGTGGTAAGTAAAGGGTTTATAAATCGGTTTGCCTAATTCATAATGCGACACATATTGACCTCTGTCTTGCGGATGCACTTTTTCAAGGTAAAAATCCGTGTCGTCAGCCATGATGTTGGTTAACGACCAAGCCATAAAATCGTTTTGTCCCAATACTAAAACCGGCGCTCCTGGGTGCGTTGCTCCGGATATTTCCCGACCGTTTAAACTGGCATGAAGCTCGAACCATTTTCCGGGAATACTAAATCCCAGATGTGGGTCACCGGCTAAAAGCGGAAATCCAGATTTTGTTTTGCTTCCGTCAACAACCCAAGCATTACTTCCTATGTGTGAACCTTTTGAGCCTGTAATTTGGCGAACGTCAGATTCTTTGTTGAGTAAACTGCCTAATAGTTGTCCTGTTTTTTTCCATTCCTGATAACTGATACTAGAGGGTTGTTTATCAGACCAAGCCGGAATTAAAGATTTGAATTCGTTTTCCGGAAGTACTGTGGCTAATCGGGCATAGGCTAATTCCGACCACCAACTTACATTCAAATCCCAGCCCAAGAGGCGGATTAATGCCAAGCTGTGCTTGGGAGTCCAAGTAATCGGTTCCATTTGCGCTAAGGCAAATTCTATGGGAAGACTTCTCTGATGTTCTGCAACCCAATCATTTACACCTTTGCTATAACTTTTCAATACAGCACGTTCTCTATCAGTAAGCACGGCTTCAATCTTTTCAGCCATTCTCCAATAACCAATCATGCGTTGGTAGCGATCTATTTCAAACGTAGCTTCTCCGAAATGTTCAGAAAAAGTGCCTTCTCCGGCTAATTGAACCAATGTCATTTGCCAAAGGCGTTCCTGAGCATGTACAAATCCAATGGCATAGTACAAATCTGATTCAGTTTTTGCTTCAATATGAGGTACATGGTGTTCATCCCAATAAATGGAAACAGGCTGTTCTAAGCCTTTTATATCATAACTGGCTTCCGGGTTTGGAATGGGTCTGGAAAAGGTCCAGTAATAACCTAGAGAAACTGCTCCGATTACTAAAATGAGAATAAGTAAAAAAATATTGCCAACTGTTTTCATGTAAACTCAACAAGAATTGAAATAGAGGCTAAAGGTACTGTAATGATATTAGATTATGAATGCTGAATTTAAGCGAACCTTTTAGCCTACAATCTTGTGTGCAGTACAAAACAATTTCATAAAAATTATCGTGAGTCTTTTAATAAGGGTGATTGGAAAGAGGAGCTTTTATAGACTTAAATTCTAATAGATTTGTTTTAATTAAATAAATCTAGAGTCAGATTCGACCCTTCTTGAATCTCTTTTGCGGCAACTAAGTTCGGATTTTCAAATTGACTCATTTCTCCGGATAACCATGCGTTTTCTTCAGTGGGATTGCTCAAAATAGCAGGCATTCTTTTTTTAGAATTATGTATTTCTTCCATGAGTGTATTAGCAGGCTGCGTTATGATGGTAAACGTATCAAGTATTTCACCGTTTCCATGGTCAATCCACTGGCTATATAATCCGGCGAATGAAAACAGCTCTACATCCTTAACGGTTATGAAATACTTTTGCTTCTTTTTTCCCTTTGAGTCCAACCATTGCCATTCATTAAAACCGGTAGCTGGGATGATACAACGATTCGTAATCACATCACGAAACGATGGTTTTTCATGTAAACTTTCTACTCGTGCATTTAAGGTGTATTCACGAATACTCTTGTCTTTCGCCCAATAGGGTATTAAACCCCAAGTGTAGGTTTGTAGAACCGCTCGTTCTTTATCTGTAATTACTAATGCCTCCGGGAATAAAAAGCCGTTATACGATGCTTGTTTAAACTCTTTGCGTAAAGCAGCTTGGTATTGCTGAATTAATTTTTCCCGTTCAATTTTATTTTGAAAGAAGAAACACATGTTCAATCACTACTAATTAATACACTTTGAAGCTGTTATGGTGAGTTTAGAATAAGAAAATTAGCTTCAAAGTATATAGAATTTCATTTGAGAATTGATTGTGTGTTTATAAAATCTGCAAATAGACCCGGTTAAGTTCGTTCTCAGTTGATATTTGTGATTGATGAAGTACTACACTTTGTGGTTTAATACAACGATGTTAAATGAACATCAAAAAAACGCTATTGTAAGCATCGTCTACCGTAAATTCGGTGTCTTTAATTTTTAATCCCTGGAAATCCTGATTTCTATAGTAGTTGTAAACAGAAGCTTTGTACTCGTTTGTACCACTTTTAGTAACAGCGTTTACACTGGCGCCGGTAAAGCTACCTAAACGTACATCGTATGGAGCTAAGTTAATTTGAATTTCTTCGATAGCATCCAAACTGATTGGGTTAGAACCGGCAAACTGTGCAGAACCTAAACCAAAGTTATTGTTATAAACAGTACCGTCAATGGTATAGTTATTGAATCGGTTATCACGTCCGGCAAAAGAAGTACCGTTACTTTGTGGAACAACACGTGTAAAATCGTTGATAGAACGAGAAATAGTAGGTAATTCCATAATACGAGTTGGATCTACGTTACTACCTGCGCCTGTTTTTTCAGAGTTAAACACGTTATCGTTGCCAAGTGCAGAAATAACGATTTCTTCCAAAGCAATGTCATCGGTTTGCAGAACAAAGCTTACACGTTCTGTATTACCTAGACTTAATTGCAGGCCTTCAATCGTTTGTGATTGAAAACCTATAAAACTGGCAGTTACTTTGTAAGGGCCGCCTACACGTACGTTCGGGATTCTAAATTCACCGCTAGCAGATGTAGCCGCACCATAACGAGTTCCTGTCGGGGTGTGGATAGCGATAATATTGGCACCCGGCAATACTTCACCTAAAGCATCTGTAACGATACCTGAAAGAGTAGAAGTTGTAATACCTTGTGCCTGAACCTGAGAAGAAAAGAATACAGAGATGAAAAGGAATAAACCTAATCCCTGTACGATTGATTTCAGGGTTGTGAGCTTCATTAGATATGATGTTAAGTTATTATTATTGTTTTAAATAACGATAGTGTCTTTATGCCGTTTTGGCTTTAAAGACGCGCAAAAATACAATAGAATGGTTTCTGATTTTGGCTTGTACTCGATTGTTAACAATGATTTAATATGCGCTTCACAAGTGCATAAAATGAACATGATTAGTATAGGGTAGTATGGTTATCTATGAAGATTTTTGTATTAATAAATAGCGTTTTAGGCTTATTTGTATAGTTTAAGTCAATAGCGTTTTATACTCTGTTTTTTGCTTTGTATACCATTTGTTTTTAACCGAAGAAACCTGTTATTTGTGAGTCACCACAGCATTAAATCAGCACTATGAAACAGTTACATATTTCTTGTGAAATTATTGGAAAAGATATTCAGACCGTATGGGATTGCATGTTTAAAGCAGAGCATGTAATGAATTGGAACTTTGCCTCCGACGACTGGCATTGCCCGAATGCAACGGGCGACTTGCGTCCCGGTGGTATTTTCACCTTTACGATGGCCGCAAAAGACGGTTCCTTTAGCTTCGATTTTGGCGGAACCTATAACAAAGTTGAACCTTATTCCTATGTGTCTTACGCATTGGGCGATGGGAGAACCGTTGAAGTTCATCTTAAGGAAGAAGACGGACTCGTTAAGATTGATGAATACTTCGAACCGGAATCCCGCAATCCGGATGACATGCAGCAAGCCGGCTGGCAGTCTATTTTAAATAACTATAAAAAGTACGTTGAGTCTTTGTAGTGTTTTGTTCGCGATAGATGTCTGTTAGTGTTTTTAGCACTGGTAGACATCTATTTTTTTTGGGGCTTGTCAATCAGATTCATATCAGCTTCCTTTAAAAAATCAAAAACAGGAATGTATCGCCTAATTCTGGTGGGCTGATTACGAATCCGGTAAAAGAGCAGTACTGATTCCTTTTGTATTAAACCATTGTTTATATAGTGTATGAAGCAAGCAAATACGTAGTAAGTACGTATGAACTATGTATGTAAACGTAGATGATACAAGTTAAGCATCCTGATATCATGCATAAAATCTCTATATTCCAGAGAAAAGACATGGGTAAAACAGAGCATCAATTACAGATTCGTGGAAAAATTGGTCCACTCATTTATTACACCGTAAAGGGCAAACAATATGTACGTACAGCCCCAACTCGTGTAAGGCAACCCAATACAGCGGAACAACTACAAGTTCGTTCTAAATTTGCCTTAGCCAATGCTCTAGCTTCTGCTTTACATCGAGCTATGAAAGGTTGGTTTTTGGAAAGCAAAGTAGAAAGCCAGCGTGCGTATAACCAATTGGTAAAACGAATTCAGGCTACAGGAATTGATACAAGTGGAGAGGAAGTCTGTTACGATTTTGAACGTTTGCTACTCACCGAAGGCAGTTTGGCTGATTTAGAACTCACAAAACATGCAGAGGGAATATCATGGAAGCTCCCTGCACAGACCAAAGCCAATACAACCGTATTTCTGATTGGCATACACGAAGACAGCTTAGAAGTACAGATACACTCAAGTGCCATTGCCAACCAATCGCTGAATGTTCAAACTGAGGAAAAGACACATTTCTATATGTTTTATGTGCAACGGAATAACAACAAAGAAAAGGTAAGCAGAAGCGTAAAGGTGTAAGGCTGCTTTTAAAACAATAGTTGTAAACAGTATTGTATGCAAGATGTCGTATTCTGACACTACACTTTCTTAAATTCTATTTGTGATTAAACTACGTACGGTTTACATTCACCCTTAATTAATTATAAAACTCAATCTTTTATACGCATGACAGAACAAAAAGCGAAACTTGAGCAGCAGTTATGGAACATCGCCAATACGCTGCGTGGGAAAATGGACGCCGACGACTTTCGCGATTACATTTTGGGTTTCATCTTCTATAAATACCTGAGCCGCAAAATGTATCTGTATGCCAATGAAATTCTCGCTCCCGATGGACTTCACTACGAGCAGATTGACGAAACAACCGAAGATGGAAAGGCTATCCTCGAAGAAATACGTCATTTAGCCACCGAAACACTCGGCTATTTCCTGAAACCTAACGAACTCTTTTCGGAATTGGCGAAACGTGGCAACGCCGAAGGTCACACCAATTTTATTCTTGATGACCTGAATGCTGTGCTTCGTAATATTGAACAAAGCACCTTGGGAACAGAAGCCGAAGACGATTTCGGGAATTTGTTCGAAGACCTCGATCTTACTAGCTCCAAGTTGGGAAAAACCGAATCCCAAAAAAATGAGCTTATCGTAAAAGTGTTATCGCATCTCGAAAACATCGATTTTGAACTCGAAAACTCCGAATCGGATTTATTAGGGGATGCCTACGAATACCTGATTTCGCAGTTTGCGAGTGGCGCGGGTAAAAAAGCCGGTGAATTTTATACGCCCCAACAAGTAAGTAAAGTATTGGCTCGCGTGGTAACAACAGGAAAAGAACGCTTACGCTCGGTGTATGACCCAACCTGCGGTTCCGGTTCCTTGCTCTTGCGTGTGGCTAAAGAAGTAAAAGAAGTGGCCGGATTTTATGGGCAGGAGTCCAATCCCACTACCTACAACTTATGCCGCATGAACATGATTATGCACAATGTGCATTACCGCAAGTTCGATATTAAAAACGAGGATACACTCGAACATCCACAACATGTGGATGTTCGCTTTGAGGCAATTGTAGCCAATCCTCCATTTTCGGCGAATTGGAGTGCCAATCCCTTATTTATGAATGATGATCGCTTCGGTTCGTATGGAAAGTTGGCACCTTCAAGCAAAGCGGATTTTGCCTTTGTACAGCACATGATTTACCAATTGGATGAACACGGAACGATGGCTTGCGTGTTACCTCATGGCGTGTTGTTCCGTGGTGCATCAGAAGGACACATCCGACAGTATTTAATTGAAGAAAAGAATTATTTGGATGCCGTGATTGGTCTGCCGGCAAACATCTTTTACGGAACGAGTATCCCGACCTGCATCTTGGTGATAAAGAAACAGCGTGGAGAACACCAAGACAACATATTGTTTATTGATGCAAGTGCTCATTTCGAAAAAGTGAAGACCCAAAACTACCTGCGAGAAGAAGACATTGAGCGCATTGTAGAAACCTACCGAGAGCGTAAAACGATTGACAAATACAGTTATGTGGCGAGTTTGGATGAAATTCGGGAAAACGAGTACAATCTAAATATTCCTCGTTATGTGGACACCTTTGAGGAAGAAGAACCGATTGACTTAGACGCTGTGGTGAAAGAAATCCGTGCGATTGATGCCGAGATGAAATCCGTGGACGAAGAAATCGCCACATTCTGCAAAGAATTAGGCATTGAACCACCGTTTTAAATGGATGATGGAAGATTGATGATTACAGATTTATTCCCCCTTACGTCAAGTCATTCGAGCCTGACAACAACCTTGAACAGAAGTGGGCTAGTGGGATGTCAAGACCAATTCCCGACACTTACCGTCATGCCTGTGAAAACAGGCATCTTGCGCTATTTACCAACTAGCTTAACGTCACCCCGACGTAGGTTGGGGTCTTTGCGTACGCTAATAGAAACTCCGAGCAAAGCGAGCAGCCTAGTCCTAAATGTCATGCCTGTGAAAACAGGCATCTCTCAATCGCTAACCAAAATTCCGAGCAAAGCGAGCAGCAATAACCCTAAAGTCACAACTGCGCATGCAGTCCATTTCCCCCTTACGCCAAAAAATTCGAGCCTGACTACAACCGTGAACAGAAGGGGGCTAGGGGGATGTCAAAGCCCAAACCCAGCCCATAACGTCATGCCTGCGCATGCAGTCCATTTCCCCCTTACGCCAAATCATTCGAGCATGACTACAACCGTGAACAAAAGAGGGCTAGGGGGATGTCAAGACATTAGCTACAAACGATATACTACAATTTTAACGAACCAATCAGGAGAAAAACATGGGAGCACTTGAAACCAAACTCATAGAAGAACTAACACCCTTATACAAGCAACTTGTAGAAGTTGTCGAAAAAACGAAACACAAAAACAATGTTTCTGGTTTTATACCTCACTATGGTTTTGAATACGAATCGTGTGAATATCCAAAACTACTATTTGTTGGAAAGGCAGTTAATGGTTGGGGTGATAAGCCAAATTTAGATTATGAAAACTGGTTAAATATCGATAAAACAGACAGATACAATCAATTGCATTGGGTTAAAAAATGCGAGGGGCAGAACACTTTTAAAGAATGTAAAGATGAAAACAACAACTATTACAATACTAGAAAATCGGCCTTTTGGAGAGTGATAAAGAGATTAAGTATGAATTACTTTCATGAGGACAAAACAACAATTGATTCAAAGGGATCGTGGTATGAGAAAATTGCTTGGACCAATTTGTATAAAATTGCTCCAAGCAATGAGGGAAATCCTGATTTGAGTATGATTAATGCACAACAAGAACTATGTGCTAAAATTTTAGCCAAAGAGATTGAAGTATTAAGTCCTAATGTGGTGATATTTTTTACAAGTGGTTGGGAAAATCCATTTAAACTACACTTTCCTGACTTATTTAGAGATAGTATTAAGGTTGCCGGCTTTGGTAGAAATAAGAAGTATGAAATCTTTTCAAATGTTTACGAGGGTAAATTGATTATTAGAACAGTGCATCCTCAAGGTAAACCGGAAACGGAACATGTTGATTTGATGACAAAATTGATTGATAAGCATTGTGGAGTTAACCAGAATGAGTAACATGGCGATTAAAAAACGAGTTCCTAAATTACGCTTCCCTGAGTTTGATGGTGAATGGGAAGAGAAGAGATTGGGTGATGTTTATGAGATGATTTCTACAAATTCACTCTCTAGAGACCAATTAAATTATGAAAGTGGAGCTTTTCGAAATATACATTATGGTGATATTCACACGAAATTTCAGTCACTATTTAACGTAAATACAGAGGAGGTGCCTTTTATAAATGAAGATGTATCTTTTGATATAAAAAACGATAATCAACTTCTAAGTGAGGGTGATTTAGTATTTGCCGATGCCTCAGAGGATTATAGTGATATTGGGAAATCTATTGAGGTAATTAATACTAATAATTCAAAGATAGTCGCTGGGTTACACACCATTCATGCAAAGCTAAAACAAAGTTCAAAAGTGAAAGTTGGATTTACTGCAAACGCACTTAAGAGCTGGAAATTCAGAAAACAAGTAATGACTATTGCTCAAGGAACTAAAGTTTTGAGCATTTCGCCAACTAGATTGAAAAAACTTATTCTTAATTACCCAAGTATAAATGAGCAGCAAAAAATTGCGGCGTTTTTGAGTGCGGTGGATAAAAAGATAGAGTTGCTTACTAAGAAGAAAGAGCTACTAGAGCAGTACAAAAAAGGAGTGATGCAGCAAATCTTCACCCAAAAAATTCGCTTCAAAGACCAAAACGGCAACACTTTCCCCGCCTGGCAAACCAAACGCCTAGGGGATGTAGCGACTTTTAAAAAGGATAAAAATCTTAATCTATTTCATAACAATGTATTAACAAATTCAGCTGTTGATGGAATAGTAAATCAAGCAGAATATTTTGATAGAGAGATAGTTACAGAAGCAAACTTAGATTCTTATTACATAGTTGAGATGAATGATTTCGTATATAACCCTAGGATTTCATCTTCTGCTCCAGTAGGTCCAATTAAAAGAAATAAACTTGTGACAGGTGTTATGTCACCACTTTACAACGTTTTTCGCTTTAAGACTACTAACCTAGATTTTATAGAATATTACTTTGAAACATCAGGTTGGCATGAACATCTGAAAAAAGTAGCAAATTATGGTGCAAGACATGACAGGATGAATATCACCAATGCTGATTTTATGAAAATGCCGATTCCACAACCATGTGAAGCTGAACAAAAACAAATAGTATCATTTTTAAACCAAATCAATGTCAAATATGATTCAACCTCTTTAATTCTAAATAAATCACACTCTTTCAAAAAATCCCTCATCCAACAAATGCTTATATAATATGAACAAAAGAGTGTTATTATTCTTAGGTGCAGGTGTATCAATCCCATCCGGACTCCCTTCAGCTGATCAATTGTTGAGAACAATAAGTAGTAATAACCTATCTCACTATCTCGGTATTGAAGGAACGATTTATGGTTCTAGAGAGACCGAAATCTTACAAAAACTAATTCATTTGGTTGAATGTGAACTGCACAACGACATCGATATTGATGAAAAGGTGAATTATGAACTCATTTATCATGCACTAAGTCAACTTGAGAGTAGTAAAGGCAAAGAACTACTTTGGGCACTGTCAAATGAAATTAGGTTAAAATGGTACTCATCCTACTTTAAAAACAATGGCTTTTATAATTCATTAGAAGAAATTGCTGATTATGCAATGCAACTTATCAATTTGATTGTATCGCTTGAGTTATCAAAAAACTCAACTGCGATTGGTTTTGAGTTTATTTCAAAGTTGCTAACAATATCAGATACATTATCTGTTTTTACTCTTAACCATGATCTATTATTAGAAAGATATTTAGATGAACAGAATATTTATTGGATTGATGGTTTTAAGAAAGAGAAGAATGGGGAGTGCGTATTTAAGAACTCTAATTTTTTACGTGTAAAAGTTGAGCCTAAAATTAGATTATTTAAGCTTCATGGTGGAATTAATTGGGCTTATAATGCAAAACGTGAGATAGTAAAAAAGGATGTTAATCTAATTCAAGAAAATATTAGAACTGATGGAGTATTGGCATTTAATCCTCAATTAATACTAACTGGCTCTAATAAGTATTCAATGCTATATAATTCCATTTATGCAGATCTTCATTATAATTTTCGAAAAATGCTATATAGTAATAGAATTGAAACAGTATTTGTAGGTGGGTATAGTTGGAATGATAAGCCGTACAATGAATTACTACTAGGGTGGCTATTAAGAGGAAAAAAGAGAAAAATGATAATTTGGCACAAGAAAGGTAAAGCTGATTTATTAGCAAATAGTAATCACTTAAAATCATCGTCGGAATTTAACAATCTTGTTAGTGACAATAGAATCAAAATCTTAGATAAGTGGCCATCTGAATTTGAAATCAGTGATTTTAATAGCTAAACGAAACAATAGAAAACTCTTATTCTAGATACTTAATGAAATTTCATTTTAAGCTTGAATTGTTATGGAAACACCTACCTTAAATCAAATCAATAAAATTGTATTTAATTTTTTAAATAGCAAAACACCAGAAGTATTAGTCATTCGTGGAAAATGGGGTGTTGGTAAAACATTTGCTTGGAATTATTTGTTAAATGAGGCGAAAAGGTATACCGAGTTAGAATGGAATAAAGAAAAACGACTTGAAAATTATAGTTATGTCTCATTGTTTGGAATTAATGATTTAAAAGAACTAAAAAGAACAATTTTTGAAAACACGATTCCAAGTATATCAATTGGACAAGAAAACGGAGAGCCTAATCTGGAAACGTTAGGTGAGATGAGTGGCAAGCTTTTTAAAAAATATAGTTCACATTTAAAATTGCCAGAGTATTTCGAAAAATTTAATCCTTTTGATACACATAGTTTCAATGACTCACTTCCAAATTTTGCAATAAATAATCAGTTAATATGCCTTGATGATATAGAGCGTAAAGGAAAAAAATTAGAGGTAAGAGACATTTTAGGACTTGTAAATCATCTTAAGGAAGAAAAAGAATGCAAAATTGTATTATTACTAAATGATGATGAAAAGGGTGTCAAGGAAATAGATAAATACCGCGAAAAGGTATTTGATTACGAGATATTGTTTGAACCAAGTTGCGAAGAATCTTTAGAAATTGCCTTTAATAAATATTCTTTCTCTGAGGATGTAAATGGTATATTAAAATCATCAATTAGAAGATTGGAGATTAAAAATGTCCGTGTCATAATTAAAATCTTGAGGAGATTTAAACCTTTAGCTGAATTACTTAAAAATAGACATGCAACTATAAAGCTACATTCAATTGAGGCATTTGTATTAGCAATGAATTCTCAGTTGAGATCATCGAATGAAACCATACCACCTTTGAGTTTTTTAAAGGAAACGGACTTTGTGATTTTTAATATGTCAAGAAATGCATCTTCTTTTCTAAGTGATATTCCAGAAAATAAGCATCAACTTGATGAATGGTTTGACTATGTACAAAAATATGGGGTAGAATGTATAAGCCCTAGAACCTCACCAATATTTTATTACGTCAATACAGGAATTTTGGAGAATATTATTGAATTAAAGTTCAATAATTGGGAGCACATAATAGACACTTATAATCAAAATGAGTCTTTCTCGGCAACATGGGATATGATTTATAATTCATTTGAATTTAATGAAGATGATGTAGTAAAAGAGCTTCTACAAAGAGCTAAGAATAATATTCAAATTATAGAATCCCATCGTTTAAATGATGCGTGTAAGTTTTTAGAACAAATAAATCGGAAAAATGAAGCAAAAGTATTGGCTGAATTCTATGCCAAAGAAGTAACAGATAGAGACAAGTTGATTAATGATCATCAACATATTTTAGATGTCAGAGAGCCTCAAGGCATTTCAAGTATATTTTTGAACGAATTTCCTTTTCCAAATAAAGGACTTGAAAAAGAACTTAATCTCGTAGAGATTTTATATAAGTTTGTAAATAAGTCTCAACCAACTATTGATCAATTAAATAAACTAGTACTTCTTTCTGATGATGAGTTTAATAATGTTATAAATCAAATATCCCCACGCGATTTAAAAATAATTTGGAGAGAGAGTTTTAAATATTATGAGGATACAAAAAATGCGAAAGGTACAATATTAACAACGTTTTGTGACCGTTTGAAAAACACTGTAAAAAAAATGGGACGAGGCGAAAAAATAGATGAGCATAGAATAAGTTATATATTAGGAGAACAATATGAATAGCCAAATGTCCACCGTATTCATTTTGGGAGCAGGCTTTTCAGCACACGCGGGCATCCCATTAATGAACAATTTTTTCGATAAGGCGCAGGATTTATATTACCTTGGAGAGTTAACAGAAAGCGAAAAAGCCTGTTTGGAAGATGTCAATAAAGCCCGCTATAAACTTTCAACCATTGCATCCAAAGCCAATGTGGATATCAATAATTTGGAGAACGTATTCGAACTGTTAGAAATGGCTAAATATTTGGAACGGATGCCTGTTGAGCAAAAGGAGGAGAGTGGATGGGATATTACTATTAATAATTTAAAGCGCATTATTGTAGCAACTATCGAAAAATCAGTCAAATACAGACATAATAATGCAGAAAGAGATAATTATTGGATTCTAAAAGAAGCTTATATGGCATTTATTAGAATGATCTACCGTTTGAAATTTCAACCGAAAGGTCAAATAAATCATGAGGTAAGTGTTATTACTTTAAATTATGATATGATGATTGAAGCTGCTTTGACTAAGTTAAATACTGATGAAGCAAGAATTTATGGATTAGGGAAAATTGATAGATATTATTACGGAAGTGTAAGCCTTAATGGTAGAATTGGAAATGCACTTGAGCTTTTAAAACTTCATGGATCAGTGAATTGGTTTGAGCAGTTCAATTCTATAGATGTACGATATGATTATTTTTTAGATCACTATTTTGAAATAAAACAAAATGGCACAATTATTAATAATTATTCATCTATAACTCGAAATAGAAACCTCATTAATTCTCCCTTAATCATTCCCCCAACTTGGAATAAAGTAAAAGAATCAGAGCAATTACAACAGATTTGGCAAACGGCATCAGACCGAATCAGTCAAGCAGACAACATCGTATTTATTGGGTATTCCTTACCGGATTCAGATCAGGTATTTAAACGATTTTTCAGTCTTTCGCTCATGGGAGATAAAGTAATTAAGAAAATTGTCTTAGCCGATCCCAATGCGGCAAGTTTACTTCCCAAGTTTAAATCGTTGTTGGGCAAGTCAGCCCTCGATCGCTTGTATATTATGCCACATGCTTTTGGGGCCAATCAAAGCCATTTGAACGTAATTGGTGGAATTGCTGGACTGGATAACTATTCGCATGCCTTGTATAATTTCTTAACGGATAGAGAGGATAAAGAGGGAAATATGATTCGGCATTATACCGAGTTTGAGAAGTAGGATTCCGTTTTATGATACTCAACATCGTATTGTTGAGAATTACCGATTTATTAACATATCGTTTTCTAAATCTCTTATAATGCAATTCAGTTACTTTGAGAGTTTATTTAAATAAACAGAAATGAGTATTTTATTCCCTATATTTGCAATGTTATTACAAATAAGGCTATTAAAATGGTATTAGAGATTCGGTTCAGTAACTTTTTTTCAATTAAAGACGAGGTTGTATTAGATTTTCGAGCTGCAAATCTAAAGTCAGAACAAGCTAGGCTATTACATCAAAACACATTCTCGATTGGAAAACATGAAGCGCTAAAATCAATTGTGATGTACGGGGCCAACGCTTCAGGTAAAAGTAACATTTTTAAAACGATACAGTTTTGTCACGCAATGGTTTATGAGTCGCATAATCACAATGAAAACACCGTTTTTGCATTTAAGCCTTTTAAATTTGATGGTTATGACAAAAAGCCAAGCTCTTATTTTATTCGATTCCTAGTAGAAGGTGTGGAGTATGAATATGCATTTACTTTAACACAGACTGAGGTTGTTAAAGAAAGCTTACATTATTATCCCAAGGGTAGAATTAAAGAAATATTTACACGAGATGAGACGCGAGGGAAAGATAAATCAGATATATACACATTTACGGATGTTATCAAGCGTCCTTTGGATGTAGCTGAAAACACATCACGTAAAACGTTGTTTTTGAGTCGTGCAAGCCAAATGGACAGAGCTATACCTAAGCTACTATTCAACTATTTCCATAGTGAATTCATTCTCAATTTTACAGGGTTTAATCCAGCTAGTTTTAAGGAATTAGCACATGTCTATAAATCGCAAATTTTACTTGCATTACAAATTGCTGATAGTGATATCATAGATTTTGAACTTAAACCTGTATGGCTTCGCACGAAGAACGTAAAAGCAGATATCCTTTTAAATACAGCTTCCATTGAAGATGTTGAAGAGGAACGACTTGAGATTATTACCTATCACAGTAAAGACCCCAAAGTGGGTTTTAATCTAATGTTAGAAGAATCAAAAGGTACTCAACGTCTATTTTTTCTAATTGTGAACCTGTTAGATATCATTACGCACAATAAAGTTCTCTTAATAGATGAAATAGAGGATAGTTTTCATCCTAAAATCATTGAGTATATCATTAATCTGTTTCATGCGGGTAATGGTGCACAACTCTTATGTAGTACACACAATACATCCTTATTAAATCTAAAGAAGTTCAGAAAAGATCAGCTCTTTTTTGTGAATAAAACCGAAGATGCTTCTTCAGATGTGTATTCAATCTATGATTATAAAGACTTCAGGGAGACGATGGATGCTGAAAAAGCCTATCTACAGGGGCGTTTCGATGCCATACCTTACACTTCTGACACTACTGAAATGTTAAATCAATTATTACATGAGCAAGAGAGCTAAACCAAAAGGGAAAAAAGTTCGTCCAACATTTTGGGTGTTTTGTGAAGGGGAAACAGAGAAGAACTATGTCCTTTTTTTAAGATCTCTATTTCGTATCCCAATCGAAGTGATTCCAAAAGTATCAGGTACTTCTATTTCTTCAAATTTCATAAAGAATTCTAAATCGGGTAAAATGGCTTTAAAAGGTGATATAGATTTCTTGATGTACGATGGTGACGTTCCAGCAGTATTAGAAAAAGTACTAGCAATAACTAATGCTGTACATTTAATTTCAACACCAAGTATAGAATTATGGTTTATCTATCATTTTACTACACAACATGCACATATTAATGAGTCTGATAGTAATCGAAAATTGACTGAATTGCTTGGCAGGTCATATATAAAACCTTTTTTATCTAATGAATTGAAAAAGAGATTAGACCACAACATGAATGATGCAATAGAGCGAGCTCGAATATCAAATGCTTTTAATAACCCTTCTAGTACAGTTTATTTACTCTTAGAAAGATTAAAAAATGTTTAGTGTTTACTTTGGCTAGTTTTTTTCAATCAAAAATTATAAGTGCTATTTAACTCTTCAATTTTCCCTTTTGCTTTCCTATCTTGCATCAACTTAAGTAATCGAGTTATTTCATTTAGCCAAAACCTATGGCGTATCAATCGGAAGCCGCATTAGAAAAGAGCCTTATTGAGCACCTGCAAACGCTTGGCTATGAACTTGCGTCAATTCATCAAGAAAACGATGTGCTCTCTAACTTAAAAGTCCAATTAGAGCGATTCAATGAGTGTTCCTTAACCGAAAAAGAATTTAATCAGGTACTGAATCATCTATCAAAAGGCTCTGTTTTTGATAAAGCTAAGACACTTCGCGACCGTTTTGCTATCACCCGTGAATCCGGAGAGGTCATCTATCTTCAATTTTTTGATACTCAGAATGTCAATCGAAATCATTGGCAAGTAACACATCAAGTTACCCAAGAGGGTATCTACAAAAATCGCTATGATGTCACATTATTAGTCAATGGCTTACCGCTCGTTCAAATTGAATTAAAACGCAGAGGTTTGGAGCTCAAAGAAGCGTTTAATCAGATTAATCGTTATCAGCGTCATTCGTTTTGGACAAATCATGGCTTATTTCAATTTGTGCAGGTTTTTGTAATCAGCAATGGTGTGAACACAAAATATTATGCCAATAATCGAGGTCAATCGTTTAAACAAACCTTCTTTTGGGCAGATGAACAGAATCGAAATATCACAGAATTGGCGGCCTTTACCGATTCGTTCTTAAATACCTCGCATTTGGGTGAGATGATTGGTCACTATATCGTACTCAACGAGACATTTAAAGTCCCCATGATTTTGAGGCCTTATCAATATTATGCGGTAAAGAATCTAATTCATGCTGTTCGTACTTCGTGTGATAATGGCTATATCTGGCACACAACCGGTTCAGGGAAAACGCTCACCTCATTTAAAGCAAGTCAATTGTTGATGAATGAAACCGAGGTAGATAAAGTGGTGTTTGTTGTTGACCGAAAAGACCTGGATTATCAAACCGAGAAAGAATTTAATGCGTTTAAAAAGGGCAGTGTGGACGCAACGGATTCAACCCATTCGTTGGTTAAGCAGTTCAATGATGGAACAAAACTCATTTTAACCACCATTCAGAAGCTCAATAACGCCATTACCCAGCCAAAGTATCAGTATCAAATGAGTACATGGCGCGACAAGCGTTTGATCTTCATTTTTGATGAGTGTCATCGTTCGCAGTTTGGCGAAACCCACGGAAAAATAACCGAATTCTTTTCGCAATCACAGCTATTTGGATTTACAGGTACGCCCATCTTTGCTGATAATGCCGCTCGAAATGCAAAAGGAAAGCGCACCACTAAAGACTTATTTGGGGAATGCCTGCATAAATACGTGATAACAGATGCGATTCGCGATGAAAATGTTTTGCGCTTCAATGTGGAATATGTGGGTCGCTACAAACAAAATGTGAAAGCTTTTGTCGATATCGAAGTGGAAGATATTGATACCAAAGAGGTGCTAGAATCACCTGAAAGAGCTTCGAAAATCGTGGATTATATGATTCGAGCACATGCAGCAAAAACGTATAATTCGACCTATTCTGCTCTATTTGCCACATCGAGTATTGATATGGCTATTCGATATTATGAGTTGTTTAAAGCCTATAAAGCACAGGGTAAACACGATTTGCGAGTAGCTACTGTCTTTACGTTTCAAGCCAATGAAGATGATCCTGATGCGCAGGATATGTTCATGGAAGAAAGCACAGAAATGACGAATGCAGCAGAACCCATGACCTTAGCACAGCGCCATAGTAGAGACAGACTAGCAGAGTTTATTGAGGATTACAATCAACAGTTTGGAACAAAGTTCAGCGCCAAAGATGGTCAGGCCTTAAATGACTACTTCAAAGATGTTTCAAAGCGGTTAAAAGAACGCGAAAAAGTAAGTTTCGATGACGAAGCAAATCGTCTTGACTTGGTGATTGTTGTGAATATGATGCTCACCGGCTTTGATGCCAAAAAAGTGAACACTTTGTATGTAGATAAAAATCTGAGGTATCATGGCTTGATTCAGGCGTTTTCACGCACGAATCGCATTATGGGTGAGCAGAAGTCGCAGGGTAATATCGTGTGCTTCAGAAATTTGAAGAAAGCCACAGACGAGGCTATCACTTTGTTTTCTAATAAAGAAGCAATAGAAGAAATTATCCTACCACCAATAGAGGATATTATTAAACTCTTTAAGAAAGCCTTCTATAAACTTTTGAGTATTGTACCCGATGTGCATGATGTGGCGAACTTAGCCTCGGAAGAAGAGCAGGCGGCATTTGTGCAAACCTTTCGACAATTGATGCGTCTCAAAAATGTATTAGTCACGATGGCTGAATTTGATTGGGAGCAAATGCCATGTACCGAGCAGGAATTTGAAGATTATAAATCGGCCTATCTAGATATCTATGAACGGGTTAAAGGCGATCATGAAAAAGAAAAAGTCTCCATTTTGGAAGACATTGATTTTGAATTAGAGCTTCTGCATCGGGATGAAATCAATGTGGCTTACATATTAAAATTGCTTGCCAAGCTAAAGAATAAGACTGAAAGGCGGGCTTATAGTGAGCAGCGCAAACAAATCATTGATTTATTAGGCGGTGACATTCAATTGCGCAGTAAACGCGAGCTCATAGAAAAGTTTATCGATGAACAATTACCTCATATTGAGGATAGTGATCAGATTGAAGATGAATTTGAACGTTTCTGGCAAGAGGAGAAGGTTGTAGCATTGGGGAAATTATGCGAGGAAGAACATTTAGATGCCAAACAATTCTCATCCTTGATTGATACCTATGTGTATTCCGGTAAAGAGCCTATCCGTGAAGATGTGCTAAAGTGTTTAGATAACAGGCCCAGTATTTTAAAAGCAAGAGAGATAGGGGAGCGTATTTTAACCAAGATGCGTGTTTTCGTTGAGACGTTTGTTCAAGGAATGGCTGGTTAGCCTTTTGTTTTTTGGAATCAAAATGAACGTAATTTAGTGTCACCACTGATTGGAGCATCATACTTTA
>SBGQ01000035.1 GCA_006226965.1 bacterium
TAGAATAAAAGATTTAGCTAAAAAACATAGTAATTCAGCTTAGTTAATTTTGATTTGAATATGAATCAGTTTGAGATGTGTTTCTTTATTGAAATTGGTTAATAGAGTGAGTGGTTTCCTAAACTAAATTTGGAATTAGGAGTTTTTGAGAGCTGATTTTTAAAAATTAAGTACCATAATTAGATAAGGGGTTTTTTTAAAGCAAATTTGAATCGTTTTAGTAAAATGAGTACTTACTCCTGAATAATCTTAGTACGTACCATGAGGGATAATAGCGGTAGCCCACAGAAAGCTTTTGGGATGGAAGGTATCTGATTGCTGATTTTTTATTGGATATTACTGTTTGGTGTTCCTGCAACAACAAAAGCTTTCGAGGACTACAAGCGGATAGCCCGACCCCGAGCGGAGCGAGGGGACATGGCCAAAAGAATCAGTTTAAGGATGTAGTAACATCGCAACTCGCTTACACCTTACGCCTTAAACCTTAAAACTTAAAACTTACGCCTTAAACCTTTTCTACAGGTACTCCCACTCGAACATGCCACAAACGTAAACCCATCAGTACTAGAATAAAGAGTACGAATGAGGTTGCCCAAAACGGTAAATACGCTTGTACACCGAAAAGAAAACCACCCCAAGTCGGGCCGACAACACGTCCGAGTCCGGCAATGGATTGTGAGATTCCCATCGTAGTTCCCATCATGCTTTGGTCGGCTTCTTTAGAAATTAGACTGTTAATAGTGGGTGAGTTTAAGCTGTTGCCTATTGCCATAAGCGCGAGTCCGCTTGTTAGAACAGTAATGGTTGATGAAAAACCCATTACCAACATTCCTAAAAACATGAGCACATTACCAACGATAAAGATGTGTTCTTCTGCGAATCGTTTACTGAGCGGCCGAATGAGTCCGCCTTGAATTACAACGGCAATTAAGCCCAATACCGAAAATTGTATTCCAACTTGGTCGGCGCTCATATTCATGACTGATTCACAAAAAAGAGGAAATGAACTGTATAAACCGGCGTGACCGAATGAAAGGATAAACATTGCTAAAAGCATGAGCGCAAATAAGCCTTTAATTCCGGTTTTTCCTTCTTTGGTGAAGGACTTCCATAAGTCTGGATTAAGTACGGACATACGTTTTTGAACGTGGCCACGCTCTTCGGCGGTGAGTGATTCAGGAAGTTTGAAAACCACTAATAAGAACGAAATGAAAGACAATAATCCCGCAAAAAATGCAGGCATTTCGTAGGTATTGTGACGCAAAATTTCAGCTACTTTGATTAAGCCCCAACTTTCCATTAAGGAAGGTACACTTGGGTGAATAATTCCGGTTGCGATGGCTGGCCCTAATACAAATCCGATTCCAAATGCGGCTCCAATGAGTCCCATTCCTTGGGCACGTTTTTCTGCGGGTGTTACATCGGTGATGTAAGCCAATGCCGTTGATATATTTCCGCCCATAATTCCGGCAAATAAGCGTGATAAAAACAAGACGGATAGGCTTTCGGCCAAACCAAAAACTACGTAAGCAATGGCTGCACCTAATGTTGAAAGAAGCATAATCGGACGTCGCCCAATCCTATCGCTCCAACTTCCCCAAATCGGCGAAAAAATGAGTTGTGCTAAAGAATATACACTGTATAATAAACCGACTTGTAGTGGTGATGCGTGAAATGAACTTGCAAAAAAGGGCATCAACGGTAAAATGATACCAAAGCCCATCAAATCGACTAAAACGACGAGGAAAACGGTAGATAACGAACCTTTTTTCATGGAAGATGAATAAGACTAATGAGTAATGATTGAACAGAGTTAAACAATTTCACCTTTTGCAACGCGGTGTAAAATACTGCTGATATATGTTTGATAAGGCATGCCAAGTTTAAGTGCTTTTTCTTTTATGGAATCAATATCTCGTTTGGTAATTCGGATATTTAAACGATAATCTTTTGTAACTGTATTTTTTGCCGCTTGCTTTAATAAATCAATTAATTCATTCTTATCAGACGAAGACTCCCAATTTTCGGATTCAATTGATTTATGCAATTCGTCATCGTATTTCATGTTCGTTTCCTCTAAGGTTAAATAACTTGGTGTATTTCCGACTCGGATAAATTGTTTTTAAAAATAGGTCGCCATTTTCTTCAATTATAAACGGAACGGAATAGGCATATTGATCAATATTTACAATGAATGCTTTCTGATTAGGATAAATATCTTTGTTGGGGTGTTGTATTACATCAAGAATTTCATCGTTGAGAATACTAACAACAACTCGTTCAAAAGATATACCCCTTTGCTTTTGAAGTTGATTGTTTTTTTCTTCATTCCATCGAAATTCCATGTTTGAGTCTAATTAATTGTATGTGCAATGTCAATACAATTAACATTAACTATGTTTCAACTTAGCAGCAAAAGTATGCGATGCATATATCGTTTTGTCCAAGTCTTCATACGTGTGAGCATTGGATAAAAACCAAGATTCGAACGCAGACGGCGGTAAATACACACCTTCATTCAACAGGTGGTGGAAGTATGTTTTAAACGTATCTACATTTGTTTTTTGCGCTGAATCTGCATCAATAACAGCTTCATTGGTGAAGAAAACGGAAATCATGGAACCTATTCGGTTGATGGTATGCTCAATTCCATACGCATCAAAAGCTTTGTGGAGGCCTTGTTCCAAATGCCATGATTTTTGGTCGAGTTCGTAATACACCATCGGATTGTTTTTAAGCTCAGTGAGCAAAGCTAATCCGGCTGACATCGCCAAAGGATTTCCTGATAAGGTTCCTGCCTGATAAACAGGTCCGCTTGGCGCTACAACGTTCATTAGTTCTTCGCGTCCGCCATAAGCGCCAACAGGTAAACCCGCACCGATAATTTTACCGTAAGTAACCAAATCTGCTTTTATGTTGAATAATTGCTGAGCACCGCCTAAGGAAACGCGGAATCCGGTCATTACTTCATCAAAAATTAAAACGGTTCCGAATTCATCACATAATGAACGAATGCCTTCTAAAAACCCCGGTTGCGGAGGAATACAACCTACATTTCCTGCGATAGGTTCTAAAATTAAAGCGGCAATTGAATCGGGATTAGCTTCAAATAATGAACGAACGGTTTCCAAATTATTGAATTTTGCTAATAACGTGTCTTTAGCTGTTCCTGCTGTTACTCCGGGTGATGACGGCGTTCCCAACGTGAGCGCGCCGCTTCCGGCTTTAATTAAAAAGGAATCTCCATGCCCGTGATAATGTCCTTCAAACTTGATGATTTTATCTCGTTTAGTAAAACCGCGAGCCACACGAATGGCGCTCATCGTGGCTTCTGTACCTGAATTCACCATTCGGATTTTATCCACATTTGGAACGATATCGGTGATGAGTTCAGCCAATTCTACTTCGAGTTTTGTTGGTGCGCCAAACGAAGTGGATTTTTCAGCAGCTTTTTTAACGGCTTCAATTACTGGCGGAAACGCATGGCCTAATAACATAGGCCCCCAAGAGCCGATGTAATCTATGTATTGGTTTCCGTCTGCATCAAATAGATAGGCTCCTTCGGCTTTTTCCATAAAAAGAGGCGTTCCGCCAACGGCTTTAAATGCACGAACGGGGGAGTTCACGCCTCCTGGAATAAATTGCTGTGCGCGTTCGAAAAGGGCTGCTGAGTTTAATGTGTTCACGATAGTAAAATGCTGTAAGGTTTATATTTTGATTGCTGAATACGATTATGAAGTCGTTGGTCAGCAGTAAGCAAAATCGAAGATGTAATAATTGCCGAGCTTAGGAAATAGGCGTCAAAAATGGTTATATAAAGTGAATTAGATATGAAGAAAGCCTGTTCTTTTATTTCTTGTGTTGAAATAAGTTGAATAGGGATGCGATTGAATTCTTCGTGTACTTTTTGACCTAAAACGAGTGGAATGTCCTTGATACGAATAGATTTAGTTAAAAACTGATCGAATTCAATGTGTAATAAGTCTGGTGCTAAGTATTTAAAATCGGAATTCAAATACTTTAAAGATGAAGCTGTTTGTGTTTGATTAAAAAACCAAGAGATAACAACGGATGTATCGAGTACGATTTCCGTTGCTTTAGAATTCTCCTCTTTCATCTCTAATACTTTCAACAACAGGTTTGCTTAAGTTGTAACGGAGTAGTTCTTCACGCAATTTATGTATATGGTCTATTGAGTCCGCAATAGATTTATCGTCATTTACACTTTTTTCAAGCAGGTCTAATAATTCAGCTTGAATGGATCGATTGCTATTTGAAGCTCGTTTTTTAATTTTTTCCAACGTGGAATCGGAAACGTTTCTAATGAGGATGTTAGGCATAAAATTGCATGTGATATCAAAATGATATCACATGATACATCTAACGCAATAACTTAGCAACATCTTTAGCAAAATAGGTTGCGATTAAATCGGCTCCGGCTCTTTTGAAACCCATCATTACTTCCATAATAGCTTGTTTTTCGTTGAGCCAACCTTTTGCCGCTGCCGCTTTTATCATAGCGTATTCACCACTTACGTGATAAACCGATACCGGAACGTGAACAGCGTTTTTTACTTCACGAACGATATCCAGATAAGGCATTCCCGGCTTAACCATTACCATGTCGGCGCCTTCTTGTTCGTCCATTAAGGCTTCTTTGACGGCTTCGATTCGGTTTGCAGGATTCATTTGATAGGTTTTTTTATCACCAAATCCCGGCGCGGAATCTAATGCATCGCGGAATGGCCCGTAAAAGCAAGATGCATATTTTGCACTATACGCCATAATTCCGGTGTTGATAAATCCTGCTTCGTCCAAAGCCTGACGTATACGTAAAATTCTGCCGTCCATCATATCGCTTGGCGCAACCATATCGGCGCCGGCTTGTGCGTGAGAAACGGACATTTTAGCAAGTACTTCAACGGTTTTTTCGTTAACGATTTCTCCGTTTTCAACAATGCCATCGTGTCCGTAGCTGGAATAGGGATCGAGTGCAACATCGGTCATCACAATCATTTCCGGACAAACGGTTTTAATTCGTTTGATAGCTCTTTGCATGAGTCCGTTCGGGTTTAAGGCTTCCGTTCCGGCGTTGTCTTTTGTGTGATCATCAGCTTTAACAAAAACTAAAACAGACTTAATGCCATGATTCCATAAATCGGTTACTTCAATTTCCAACTGGTCGAGGCTGTATCGAAAATAGCCGGGCATGGAACTTATTTCTTCGGTTATGTTTTCTCCTTCAACTACAAAAACCGGAGCGATGAGGTCGTTTACAGATAGAGTTGTTTCTTGTACCAATGCTCTTGTTGAAGCATTTACTCGTAAACGGCGCGGGCGGGAAAGAGGGAAAGTAGACATTTTGTAAAGGTGTAAAGGTGTAAAGGTGTAAAGGTGTAAAGGTGTAAAGGTGTAAAGGTGTTACTCAGTATTCAGTATTCAGATTTTCAAATCAAAAATCTGCCATCTGCCATCAGAAATCAATACAATCCGACATCCGACATCCGACATCCGACATCCGACATCCGACATCCGACATCCGACATCCGACATCCGACATCCGACATCCGACATCCGACATC
>SBGQ01000157.1 GCA_006226965.1 bacterium
ATCCCAGTAATTGAATGAGTTTCAAATTTTTAAGAATAGTTAACGTTACTAGAGTGTTTAATTATTGTTTATTTGAAAACTATTTTCAGCTTTCATAGAACTTAACTACTCATTTAGCTCTGTAAGATCAATATGAAGAATTTCTTCACTATTGACAGGAATACCATTTATCTCTGCTGGATTCCAATAAGTAACAGTTGTAAGTATGCTAATGATTTTTTCGGGAATAGCAGTGTTTTCAATATAAATTCCATTATCCAATGTGTAGATTGTTTCATACTGGAAGTTACTTGCTAATCCAGAGCGTGAAACATTGAACCGTATCCATAGGTCAGTAGTACTGTAGAGTTTATGGTTTTCAACATCCTTTAATAGGCTGTCTATCTCTGCCTGACTTAAAGTTCTTTTATATCTTTGAAGAGAGTCAGGCAAAGGGAAATCAATATCTGATGCAGTTGTTTTTTGATTATTATGATTGTTTGAGTAGCTAAATTCAAGCTTATTTTTTTTCCGAAACTCTTTAAAATTCTCATATAAGAAAAATTTCAAAGAAATGTCACCAAGAGGGTAAGTGCTTGGTTTATCCGTTCTTAGAAAAAATTCATCCTTCCAAATATCATTGTAGAGTTTTTCACTATTTATCTCTTTGATGTTTAATCCGGAAGCTTTTAATTTATTCAACTTACTTAGCTCACGTTTTCGGTACTCAATTTCTCCTGTTCTATTGCAGATTGAAGTAGTTATATATGGATTGCTAATTTCAAGCTTATTCGTTTTCTTGGATAATACATATTCATTGTTGCCAAATACTAAGTATGTTTTACCCTTCTCAAACACATAGTTACAAGTTTGATAATAATTGATAATTATTATAGTGTTACGAGTTGAGCCTTTGAAGATATCAGCAACGTTGAAAGTGATGTATTCATTTAATGTGGAATCTCTTTCGATTGAAAGAACGGTGCCCGTAAAAATGATTGAAGATTCTCGTATTTCTTGTTCAATAGTCTTTTTTTCACATATACAAGCAAAACTCACATCCGTAGCGAAGCTAATTATTAAAAAAATGAAACTAATACTTTTCATTTTGCGCCAAATCTTTTGTTTTGTTGTTTTCTTAATTTTGGATAAATAATTCAGGGTAATGAGTCAAAAACTAATTTCTCAAACGCCTTATCCAACTCGATACAATAATAACAATCGCTCCCGGAACTCCAATCCATAAGAGCTCGCTAGTAATTACTGTTAAACCTTTTGCGGAAAAGAAACGCTCAACACCAATCGGGGAGACTTGAATCGGACGCCATGGAAAAAAATAACGTGAGTTTTCAAAAGGAGAGAAGAAGGCGACTCCGAGCCCGCCTGTTGTAAGTGCGTCTAAAATCGGGTGCGATGCAGTACTCAAAAAGAACTATAAGATTAAGGCGATACGGGTCTTTGGGTTGATGTTTCGATAGAAAATAAACGTAACCAACAATGCCAATAACAGGGCAAATACAAAAGAATGAGAAAATCCGCGATGTCCCCAAAAACTGTTGTAAGCAATACCGAATTGAAATGCGATTACATCAGCATCGGGAAGTATGGAACAAATAACACCTAAAGCCCAGAATTTCCATTTTGAAATTGGTTTTTCAAAAGCAGAACCAATTGCTAAAGCGCTGAATGCGTGTCCAAATGCTGATGCCATGTGGTTTAATGGTTTATTTGATAATCTGTTTTTAGAATGATTGAATGATAGATAATCCGAAGTGCTGAAATTGATTGAATAGAATCAATTTCAATGTTCATTTGCTTTTAAAACCCGCATGAAATTTCCGCCAAGGATTTTATAGATGTCCGTTTCACTATACCCTCTATCTAGAAGTGCTTGTGTAACATTGGGATAAGACCTTACATCATCTAATTGCAAAGGCGTAAGATTTATTCCGTCAAAATCGGAGCCAATTCCAACATAATCGACACCTACTAATTTTGCGATGTAATCAATATGATCTATGTATAATTTTAATGGTGGCCGAATGGATTCAATTTCAGCTGCATATTTTTTATACAAATAATCCAACATATACCAATCACCCTTTCCTGAGCTCAATAAAGAATCACTTTCAGCTTTGTGTCTTTCTAGAAATGCTGCTTCTTTTTGGTCGAATGTGCTGTCAATAAACCCGGGATTCATATTAACTTGAATTACACCTCCGTTTTTGGCAATAGCTTTTATCTGATCGTCTTTTAAGTTTCTGCGACTCGGAACCAAACTAAATACAGAACTATGAGATGCAATGATGGGTTTATTCGTGTGTTTGATGATATCCCAAAAGGTCTGGTCGCCGGCGTGACTCACATCAATCAACATTCCTAAAGCATTCATCCGTTTCACAACCTGAATTCCAAAATCGGTAAGACCTTTGTGTGGTAGATCGGGATTTGTAGTTTCATCAGCGGCGCTCGTTGCCCAATCGGGAGCAATGTTGTGCGTAAGCGTGAGATATCGGGTTCCGCGTGAGAACATGGAGTCTAAATTGTTAAGGTCGTTTTCAATCATATGTCCGCCCTCAACACCAAAAAGGGCAGCAATTTTTCCATCGTTTACGATTCTAAGAATATCGCTTGAGTTGCTTGCTTTTTGAATTTTATTGGGATTTCGAGTTGTAACAGCATCCAAACTATCCATTTGTTGCATGGCAATGGCAAACGCATTTTTTGAATCTCCGTCACTATAAACAGAAAACACCTGTACATCTAAACCGCCTTTTTTCCAGCGATTTAAATCGGTGTGTGTAATACCGCTCAAATCCTGATCGAAAACCACGCCATCGTCCACCACTTTCATCAATATATCGTTGTGGGTATCTATAAGAATGGCTTTTTCGTGAATATCTCTTGAGTTTGGAGAAGTACATGCCGAAATCACCGAGAAGCTTAAAGCGGCAATTGAAAGCTTCTTAAAAGTTTGTTTCGTAATCCATTTTATGGCAATAATATGAGTTCTTAAGAAATCTGACATGCTGTATTAACTACATTGATTTGTTTGTATAAAGAGCTTGCTAAGTATGCACGGAACTTGAATTTAACGTAATTGAAGCAGGTTACAAAAGAGTAATCAAGTGCATTGTTTTCGAGCAAATTTGACGATGCAAGTTTTATTCAAGTGTAGAAATAACAAAGCAGTATGGTGAGTTTATATCAGACTTTACAAAACGGATTCCGGATTATAAAAAATTGAGAGTAACGGTTTTTAGTGACACTAATTAGGTGATTTTAAAATAATCACGGTATCAGATGTATAACACAATCAAACAAAAAAGGCTCTCCGTTAAATCGAAGAGCCTTATCCAAAAGAGCAGTTATATCTTACTTTGTGAATTTAAAATTTTCAAGCACAGGTGGAACACCTTTCATTGGGCGTTCGGTCATGGCTTTTGCTTGTAAGAAATACAATAAGTAATCTTTTCCTCCGGCTTTACCATCTGTACCGCTCATGTTAAAGCCGCCAAAAGGCTGAGCTCCAACTAATGCGCCTGTATTTTTGCGGTTTATATACAAGTTTCCTACATGGTGCTCACGATACGCTTTTTCTAAAGTAGCCGGGTCATTTGAGAAAAATCCGCCGGTTAATCCGAATTCAGTGTCGTTGGTAATTTGTAAGGCTTCATCGATGTCCTTTACTTTGATGAAACCGACAACCGGACCGAAAATTTCTTCTTGCGCAATACGTGCAGTCGGAGGAACATCACGGAAAATAGTTGGCTCTACATAAAATCCTTCGGGTTTAACCTCTGCACGTTTTCCGCCATGAACCAATGTAGCTTCTTGTTTTCCTAATTCGATGTAGTACAAGATTTTGTCGACAGCTTTCTGGTTTACAACAGGTGTTACATTTGGGTTGTCTTTGGCGTCGCCTATGTTTAATGCTTTGGTTTTAGCAACTACTTTAGCTAATACTTCTTCATACACCTCTTCGAGAACAATAGCGCGTGAACAAGCTGAACATTTTTGACCTTGAAAGCCAAATGCAGCCTGAACAATTCCTGTAGCCGCAGCTTCTAAATCAGCATTTTTGTCAACGATAATGGCATTTTTACCGCCTAGTTCACAAACCATACGTTTAATGAATTTTTGCCCAGGCTGAACTTTAGCAGCAATTTCGTTGATATGTAAACCCACATTTTTAGAACCTGTGAACGTGATAAAACGAGTTGAAGGGTCGGTTGTAAGTGTTTCGCCTACTTCTATATTATCACCGGTGATAAAGTTAAAAACACCTTTTGGTAAACCAACTTCATCAGCTAATTTCGCAATTAAGTAACCCATCATTGGGGTATCAGGAGCGGGTTTAGCGACAACAGTGTTTCCGGCAACAATAGGAGCGAAAGCCATTCCGAAACAAATGGCAAAAGGGAAGTTCCAAGGAGAAATGGAAACACCGGCACCGAGAGGAATATAAATGGTACGGTTGATATCACCCCAAGAATCAATCACTTCCATGCCTTTGTCTAAGCGAATTGCTTCGTTGGCATAATAGTTTAGAAAGTCGATGGCTTCACAAAGATCTGCATCTGATTCTAAATAGTTTTTACCGGATTCTGAAATCATCCAAGCGTTAATTTCATATCGGCGTTCTTCAATGAGCTCGGCCATTTTGTATAAATATTCAGCACGTTCTTCAACAGGGACATACTGCCATGTTTTGAAAGCTTCCCATGCATCACTCAAGGCTTGTTTAGCTTGTTTTGCACTTGCCATCTGAAAGTGTCCGATAACTTCAGATGTGTTCGATGGATTAATACTTTCAAAAGTTCCCTTATCGCCTTTTACCCATGTACCATTTACATACAAATCATAGGTTTTTCCAAACTGAGAGCGAACAGTTGCCAAAGCATCTTTTTGTGCCTTGTCAATTTCGGGATTACTGAAATCCAGATAGGTCTTGTTCGCATAGTTTTTTTGTATATCTCGCATTTTTTCTCCGAATAAATACACTGATTAAAAAATTTACAGCCTAAAGATAGGCAATGTTAAAAAAAGGTTCGTCTGTAAACGCTTCCAATTTTGCGCACATATTGCAAAATCTAAAGGGGTTGGGTAGTTTTAGGACATAAGAATCTTTATTCGAACTGCTATGGTCGATTTATAGCAGTAAACTCAATAAAACCAACAGAAAGGTTAAAAAATCATGGCAAAAATTAGAGTGGCCATCAACGGTTTCGGACGCATTGGTCGTCTTGTAGCGAGAAACATCTTAACTCATTACAAAGATGCCTATGAACTCGTTGCTGTTAACGATTTAACAGATACCAAAACATTAGCACACCTTTTCAAGCACGATTCAACTCAAGGTAAATTCCCGGGTACAGTATCTGCAACTGAAACAAGTTTAGTTGTTGACGGGCAAAACATTGTAATTTCAGCTGAACGTGATCCTGCAAACTTAAAATGGGCTGATTTAAAAGTTGATGTAGTTGTTGAATCAACCGGTATTTTCACAAAATCTGAAAAAGCTATGGCACACATTACTGCCGGCGCTAAAAAAGTTATCATTTCTGCTCCTGCTACCGGTGATGTTAAAACCATCGTTTTAGGTGTTAATGATGACCAAATTGATGAAGATACACTCATCTACTCAAATGCAAGCTGTACAACAAACTGTTTAGCTCCAATGGTTAAAGTATTGGATGATGCTTTCGGTGTTGAAAAAGGTTTCATGACAACTATTCACGCTTACACTAACGACCAAAATATTCTTGACTTACCTCACAAAGATTTGCGTCGTGCTCGTGCAGCTGCTGTGAACATTGTTCCAACATCTACGGGTGCTGCTAAAGCGGTAGGTTTAGTATTACCTCACTTGAATGGTAAATTAGACGGTGGTGCAGTTCGTGTTCCGGTTCCGACTGGCTCATTAACTGATTTTGTTGCAATTGTTAATAAAAAGACAACAGTTCCTGAAGTGTTAGACGTTTTCAAACGTGCTTCTATGAGCAACTTAAAAGGTATCTTAGAATATTCTGATGATAAATTGGTAAGCACCGACATCGTTGGTAATACTTACTCTTGTATTTTCGATTCTGAGTTAACTAAAGTTGACGGTAACATGATTAAAGTTGTAGGCTGGTACGATAACGAAGCTGGTTATTCTGCTCGTACTGCTGAGTTAATCGGTCGTATCTATAAAGCATAAGCTTTTTAGAATACAAAGTTTATCCAAATAAAAAGGCATCCTGTGTAAGCAGGATGCCTTTTTTGTTTTCTCAATTTTTGAGATGAATTACTTCACTAAACTCATCATGCGAGTCATGATTTTTCCATCGCCGGTTCGCAATTGATATACATACGTACCGGAAGCTAAACGAGAAGCGTCGAAACGTACTTCGTGGCGACCTGCACCATAATTTTGTCCGCTTACCAATTCACTCACTTTTGCACCTAAAATGGTATAAACGGTTAAGTTTACTTGTTGTGCTTTGTCCAAATTAAATGCTATAGTTGTGGTTGGGTTAAACGGATTCGGGTAGTTTTGCTCTAAATCAAAATTATTAGGTTTAGAACCCATGTTTTCATTTGAAGTAGGAGTTCCCCAAATAAAACGGGTTTTTACCGGATAGTGGTCGGAAGTTGATGAAATATAGTTTCCGATATAAGTCGGGTTTTCTATTTGTTCTGCGCCATCAATATGAACACTATATAATTCATTAGAAATTGTGATATGGTCAATCATGCTTGAACTTTTATAGGAAGTAAATCCTTTGTCTTCCAATGATTTAGTTACAACTTTCCAGTTGTTTGGGTCGTCTACAAAAATCTTATAGGGAGAATCAACATTATTCGAATAGGTAGAATTTGTGATGAAATCATTGTAATCGCCTAACATGATGTAATTCACATCAGATCGAATTAAATCTAATTTAGTTTTAAGCTCTTGAACATCATTTACACGGCGTGTATAACTTTCTAAATCACTTAATGCTTTTGCATGAATCACATTCATGTAGATGAGTTTAGACTCACCGTTTATATTCACATTCGCGATAAATTCGTACGGATATCGACCCGTTGCCCAACTTGACTGATCAGACCAATCTGTGCTTATAAATCCGGAAGTCAATGAATCAACAACAGACGGTTTAAAAATAAAGCCTGTTTTTTGAGTTTGGCTGATAGGTGCAATAAATCCTCTGTAGCCGGTTAATTGGCTTAAGAGTGTATTAAAAGCTGTTACATTCGAAATTTCTTCTAAGGCATAAACATCTGCATCCATTGTTTGAATAACTTCTGCGGCATTTGCAATTTGAAGGGCGTCATCAGTCGGACCATCACTTGCATAACCAAACCACAACATATTCCAAGTAACTATGTCAAATGTTTGATCGAGTGGAATATCTGAGCCGGGAATAACAACCTCTTCAACATTTAAATCTTTAACATCGCGAGGTAAAATCTGTATAGTTCCGCCGTATCTGCTAACAACGGCAATAATATCAACTGCTTCATTCGGAATTACAGCACCAACTAAATCGGTATCACCATCAATACGGAGTTCAACAGAACCTGTGCCGTCAGAAATGGTATAATTTGTATTTCCCTGAAAGTTACCGCTAGTTTCAAATTGAGCATTTTTAATTTCAATCAATTGAGATTGATGAATTTCAGTTAAAGAACCGATTGTAACAACTTGTGGGGTTGGCTCTACTCGTTCGGCATTAATCACATTAAACGAGATATTACTGCCAGAAATTTGGACTAGCCCTTTTCCTGAAGCTGTTGTTCCAAACTCTGCTAATGGTCCGGTAACTTGAACTGAGTCACCGCGCTGTGTAGTGTAATGCAAATCTGTGAAATAAACTGAAATACCTGCTGTTCCGTCTTGCAAATAAGCCGGACCGCTAAATTCATTTGCAACTGTAATACGTCCGCCAACAGTAACAATGGAACCTAGTTGTAGAGTTCTGGCATCGGCAATCGAGATGATATCTGCTTCATCTAATGCTTCACCTTTAAGCGTAATACTTACAGTGCTTTGCGTTTGGTCGTTCGTATTAAAAGATAAAGTTGCAGTTGAGTTGGTAGCTGCACGCGGCATGAAACTAACTACCATCTCGAATATTTCATACGTCTCAATTTGAGTAGAAGAAAGCGCCGTTGTAATAAAAAAATCTGTTCCGGAAAGAGATAAGTTGTTAATCTCTAAACTTTGTTGACCTAAATTTGAAAAGCTAAAAGTGATATCTTTAGAGTCGTTTGCAAAAATAGTTCCAAAATCAATTTCTGCTCCAGTTTGAACAGCGCTGCTTCCCATTGTGAGTTTTAAGGTCGGTGCTTCTTCCGGTTCTTTAAATGAAGATATGAGAGAAGTGTTTTCCGTATCGTTTCCTGCACCAATTGAAGGACTATTAATAACACCTACTTTTAATGAATTAGCAAAATCTTCTTTAACGCTTGTGTTTAGAAAACCGATAGAAGTATTAGAGCTTGATGAACCTGAATAGTGAGCTTTTGGTGCCGGTAAGCTGTTCAAATTACTTGAACCATGTGAAACTCCATGAACATGAGTATCACTAGAGTTGGTAATTTGTACGGCATCTGATGTACCGCCGATATTAAACTGTGAACCGGTTAGGTATGTAGTGTTTGTTACTTTTATTTTGATGATTCCATCCCCGGAGTCAAAATCTTCACTTTGTGCTACATTAGCTCCCATAAGTACAATAAATGTTCCGGAAGGAACCGATTCCCACAAACTGTTACTTGTGAAAACTAAATCACCACTCGGATTACCTGTTCCGGTAAAGTCTTTTAAATGGTAACCTCTGATATCAACAGTCCCAGTTGTAACTAACTCAACCCATTCGTCTTCTTTAGCAGAAGTATTAAAATATTCGTTAACAATAATTTGCTGCGCGTTTGTAATAATTGGAAACGCCACAAATGAACAAAACAATAAGATGCGATACAGCATAGAAAGTAGATTAAATCGTATGAATTTTTAAACAAGGCACTTAATGTAATAATTCTCTTATTAAGCAAATGTGATTTTTTGTTATCTACCCAATGAGGCTACTTACCGATTGATTGATTGATTGATAATGAATTGCTTATCTCTAAGACTTGGATGATTAAAAGGAGTTTTTACAAATATTAACCAAATTTGTGCGCTAATCAGTCAATAAAGTATAACTCCTCAAAAAGACAAAAGAGTAAATATTCTTATTTTTTTATAGAAGGGATATTTGAATTTATCATCATAACGTGAGATGTTGTAGAAAATGAATAGTGTGAACATACTTTTAGTAGAGGACGACCCGATTGTAGCTTTTGTACATGTAAAGCAATTAGAAAAGTATAATTATACTGTTTTTCATGCTTTATCTAGTAAAGATGCGTTCGCGCAGGTGCAGGAAAAAGGGGAGTCAATCCATATAATTTTAATGGATATTGATTTAGGTAACGATTTAGATGGAACTGAAATAGCAGAAGAGATTCTCAAAAGCTATGATATCCCTATTATCTTTTTGTCGTCGCATGTAGAACCGTCAATTGTGGAGAAAACGGAACGAATTACTTCCTATGGATATGTAGTTAAGAATTCAGGAATTGTAATTTTAGATGCCGGAATTAAAATGGCATTGAAGCTTTATCATACCAAAAAGGAATTGCTTGAAATGAAAATTCAAGCAGAGAAAAGTGAGAAAAGTTACATCGATTTGATGGAGTCTTTGCAAGAGGGTTTGATTATTGCAAATGAGTTAGGTTTTATTAGTAAAGTGAATGCAACGGTTTGTGAAATGTTCGGCTATTCAAATGATGAAATGTTGGGCTTACATATGTCAATATTGTATTCGAATAGCGCCGATAGAGATAAGATGCTAAATAACCTTACCAGAGATTTATTTTTGAAAAACTATGAAGTAAAACTCAAGTGTAAAGACGGTGCAATTATAAACACAACCAGCAACATCAGAATGTTGATTGATGCAAACGGGCATGTAAACGGTACTCAAGGGATTATTAGGAAAATGAATTAGCTTAAGTAAGGTGTAAGGTGTAAGGTGTAAGGTGTAAGGTGTAAGTATTCAGTATTCAGTATTCAGGTTTTAAGGTTATTAAAATACCATCAGATGTGAAGCGATTCGAAAGAACTTGCAGCGTCCTCGAAAGAGGGTGTCTCAAACAATTTACGACTTGGTTTAGGCATATGGATTCTGCAAAATCCCAATTGACATGAGACTCCCGTATTCACGGGAGTGACAGCTTTTTTTGTTCCCAAACCCTCTTCTGCTCAAATCCTATGAAATTCTTGGATTCATAAGCATAAGAGGGCTTTTCGTTTCTATATCATTACATCAATTCATCAACTAATCAACTAATCAACTAATTAACTAATCAACTAATTAACTAATTAACTAATTAATTCATCGCATATCATAGCGTAGAAATCCGATAAAACTCAAACCGAAAAACAACAATCCGGTAATACCTAGTAAGCTGAAATCACCTAATAATTGCGGAATGATAGCTTTTAAACTCACTTCAGGATGTTGAAAGCGTGGGCGGTCAGAAAAATCAATTCCGGTGCTTCTACTCATATCAAATTTAAAACCGTCTGCATTCATCTCAATTCTGATTCCGCCCGGATCGCCGGTTTCTTTCTGTTTTTGTTCCAAATAGCCCGTGAATTCTGTTTTATATCTAGTTGCCGATTCCAAATACCTTGTTTTCAAGTCTAAATCGGTTTGCGATAGTTTCATGGCTATTAATTGAAATGATGCAACAGGAGAGATGCGAGCCAAAGTGAATGCCAAACGAGCTTTTTCGTTTCGTTTGTTTGATATTTCAGACATTAACTTTGTGTTATATTCAGAAATTTCTGCGTCCTTTTCTTTGCGCAATTTATCGTCTTCTTCCATCCATTCCCATTCTTTTTCATCGCGGTAAGCACGTGCTTCCTCACGTGACATTCCTTGAGTCGGTTCATTTCTTTTGGCATAAATGGCACTCAATTCTTTACTAAATGTTGAATTTTTTTCAGCAGCAAAGGTGCTTTTCTGACTCGCCAATTCTGAATCGCTAGGGATGTTTACCATTGAATCGGCTGCAATAACTCCGGCTCTTGGAATAATCATCACAGTAGAAATCCAGATTGCCAATAACACTAAAAAGGAAGTTGAGCTTTTGGAAGTCCACGCTGAAATACTCAGGCCGATTATCATGAAAACTAAAATTAATACAAAACCCGAACCAAGAAATAACAGAATAGAAAGCCAATCTTCAGTAGTAAGGTGTATTCCGAACAACTGAATCATAATTAATCCGATTAAAATGGGAATGAGAAGCGGTGCTAATAAGCCGATACTGCTTCCAATCATTTTTGCAATCAGATACTGAGCGCGACTAACCGAATTCGTAAACGTAAGTTTTAAGGTTCCTGATTCTTTTTCTCCGCTGATGGCGTCATACGTAAACAAAACAGCGAAAAGAGTTAAAATCACCTGAAAGATGAAACTCAAATCCAGCATTCGAAATAAGGCAAAAACCGGTGTTTCGGAATATATTGATCGGGTGAAATTTGGATCGTACCAACGAGCGATATTGGCTAAGCGACCCACATCAAAATGAATTCCGGTTGAAAAAATTTGTATGGGATTCGGTTGGCGATGAACCATTGCCTGCGCCGACATCAAATTTCTGGCTTCCTGAAAATTCGTTGATTCTATTTGCGAAGCAGTTTCATACAAGCGCATACTGGCTTTGTATTCGTTTATTCCCGTGTAAATACTCAATAAAATGAGCACGGAACAGGCTACAAGTGTGAGCGAAAATTTAGGGCTTAATAATAAAGCCCGTATTTCTTTTTGAATGAGAGTAGATAACATACTATTCGTTCTTTCTGAAATTTCGATGATTAACGGATATCCGTTTTTGCAAAGCCAACAGCCGCAATAACAAAGGCAAGTGCATTAAAAACAGTGAGAATGCCTAATCCAAAAGCTACTTTGCTGAAAACAGAACCTACATTAGAACGCTGAAAGGTATAAACCGGAATTTCGCTGATATCTATGGTGGGGCGCTCGGAATCGCTCGTTTCAAAAATCATGACCATGCCACCCGTTTTTGATCCTGTTTTTTCAGAAATAAAGGAATCAAACAGATTTTTGTACTCTTTAGCTGAACTTAGGAACGTTTTAGGTAACCCGAGTCCGGCATGTGCCAAATCAGCAACTGTAAACGTAAATGCAGCAGTCGGCGAAAGTTGTGCAATCATGCTTGCCACTTTATCGCGAACACGTTCACGGTTCATTAAATTTTCGTCCAGCTTTTGTGATAAAACGGACACTTTTTTCTGGCGCTCCTCAGATAAACCGGACATCATTTTTTGGAATTCACCCATTGCGGCCTGCATATCTTTGGTTTGGCTGGGTTGGAATGATGACATTTTATCACGGTCTTCTTCGAATAACTGTATGCGATAGCGCGATTTTTGTGCGGTTATTTCATCTGAGTTGGGTACATCGACAGCGCGTCCGGCAATCAATACCGCAGCTCTCGGAACGATAAAAACCGAAAAAATCCAGAACACAAGTAAGGTTAAGAACGATGCGGAACTCGAACGAACCACGGCCGAAACAGCGATTCCAATCAACACAAAAAAGCTAAAATGCAATAATCCTGCTAGAATGATGAGTCCTAATCGTTCCCAGTCATCACCGTTTAAAGAAATGCCAAAAATCGGTAATAGTAGTAATCCAACAAGTATTACAACCAGTAAAGGGAGAATGAGAGCCGTTAAAACGCCTGTCATTTTCGCGAGAATGTAAGTGGTTCTCGGAACGGAATTGGAGAATAGTAAGCTCAATGTTCCTTGTTCACGTTCACCGTTTACAGCGTTGTACGTGAATACAATTGCAAAAAGAGTGAGAATTACAGAAAACATGAATTCCAAATCGAAGCTTCTGAAAATGGCTAACAAGGTGTTATCACCGTAACGAGAGTCTTCGGCAACTAAATCGCCGCTGGTTCTTAAGCTTACTTTCCGGCCGACATCATTCGAAACACCTGAAACCAAAACTGACAAGGGATCCGGCGGTAAAAACACTTTTTGGTCAACCATTTGCCAATAGCGATTTTGCTCCATTTGAGTTTTATGCTCGGCTAAACCGGATTCATATTGTGTTCTGGCATTTCGATAATTTTGTATGCCAACCGCAAAAGCCATCAACACTAAAATGGACATAATGGCGAATGAAATAACGAACTGCGTAGAATAAAGCAGGGTTTTTAGTTCTTTTTGATATAGTGTAGAAAACATAGTTACTCCGAACAGATTATGCAGTTTCTTCCATATAACCTGCCATGAAATGCAGATATAAGGATTCCAGATTTTCGCCTTTTAGTTCTTCGGCTGATTTTTGCATCACCAACTTTCCTTGGTTCATAATTCCAACTGTATCGGAGATTTCTTTTGCACGAAAAATGTCGTGGGTCGACATCAGAATGGCTTTGCCTTCATCTCGTAATTCTGCTAATAAGCGGCTGAATTCATTTCCTGCTTTCGGGTCGAGACCGGAAGTCGGTTCATCTAATAAAATGGCAGGCGTGTTTTTAAGAATGGCGATTGCAATTCCGCATTTCTGACGCATTCCTTTTGAGAATCCGCTTAATTTTCGATGATGCGCCTCTTTTTGAAGTCCGACTCGCAATAAAACTTGCTCGTAATCGCGTTGGGTGTAATGCGTGTTTCCGCCGATTCGAGTGAAGAAATCTAAGTTTTGAACAGCAGTAAATTGTCCGTACAACTGCACGTTTTCAGAAACGAAAGCCACATATTGTTTTGCTTTGATGGGCTCTTCGTGTGTAACCACTCCGTTTACAATTGCTTTACCTGATGAAGGTTCGATAAAGTTCAAAAACAGGTTCATGGTTGTGGTTTTTCCTGCGCCGTTTCCGCCTAGTAGCGAATAAATTTCACCGCGACCAACACTCAAATTGAGATTGTCTAATGCGGTTACATGATAATCATACGTTTTAGTGAGGTTTATTGCCTCTAATACCGGAGATGTTGTTTGCATAGTAAAAAAAGGTGTAAAGGTTTCAGGTTTCAGGTTTATGGAGTCAGGAGTGGGGAATTCAGCATTTTGGTTTATAAATCAACAATCTGCCATCATCCATCAAAAATTTCTACAATCCGACACCCCTTACTTTTTTGAAAGTTTGATTCCGCCGTAAACCAATCCGCCAATCAGAACAAACAACAAGAGCAATAAAAATCCTGTTGATGTAGCAGAGGCTTCAGCCGGAATTTCAAAGGTGAAAATCTTGTCTTCTGCACGAATCGGAGTGTTATCCGAAACGGAACTGGTTTTTAATCGGGCTTCATAACGCCCAACGCCTGCATCATTTTTAGGTGTGAGAGTTAGTACAACTGATTTTTCTTCGCGCACATCTAAACTCGCCAATCGTTTCGGGCTGAATGAAAACTCCCAACCGAATGGCACATCTAATTCAAACTCAACGTTTTGCAAAGTTCTTGTACCGTCATTTTTTACCTGAAACTCAATCTGAGTAGGTTCTGACGCTTTTCCGTTTACAAAAAGCTGAGGTGCTTTCACAATAAGCCGACCAACGCCCCTTGGAATTAATTCAAGGCGAGTATAACCGATATTTTTAGCTTCCAATTCTTCAGCAGTCCACGTTTTAGTTTGCAGATTGCGAAACTCATCGAGTCTGTCAACCGGAATCGCAACCGCAAAAAACGGAATGGCTTTATCCATTTGAATGCTTTCGTCCACACGGTCCGGAAGAAAAACACGTAAATCGGTTTGGCGTGTACGGGCACTTTCATTGAAACGAATAGAACTTAAACGGGTACTGCTTCCGCGTTCAACAAAGTATCGGTTTAGTGATAGGGGCAGGTTTACAACTTCCAATTTGTACGTGTTATTTTCGCCGCTAAATAGTTCCAAATCCATGCCGAATGTTGTACTTCCGTTTAACTCGCCTTCCTGTGAAAACTGCTGTGCCTGAAACAAAACGCGATTCATAGAAGCATCTTTTTGCAAAAACACTTTCGGGTTTCTCGTTGAACCGTTTCCGTAAATAATATTCACGGTTAGTTCATCTACATCTTGCAGAATTTCAAAGTCGATGGTTTGTGGTTTCCCGAATTCCAAAACCGGGATTTTTTTCTCGTAGGGCTGAGAAATAATCGCATTCTGGTCGTTTGAAAGAGAAACGTATACGTTGTAAATCGTTTCCGGGCCCATCGCTTGAAAAAGAGAATCGCCGGCGGGAATTAAATGCTGATATTCCGCACTTAAGCCGGATGTGTTTTCTAAGGTGATTTGCACACGTTTTTTACCGGAGTCGTCGCGGACTTTAACGGCTTTTCTCACACTAACGAACTGCTTTTCAAACAATAAAACCAATAAGGATTGCTGATAATTTACCTCCGCATCAAAGAAATTGGATTTAAGTTGTTCGAATTGAGATTCAGAAATCAATCCTTTTTCGAGCAGTTGTTTATTTCGGTCGTATTCGTTTTTTGCACGTTCATAAGCGGTATAGGCACGTTTTAAACCTAAGAGCGGGTACGAATCATCTCGCTGATTCGGAAACATGGATTGCGCCTGAACAAAATGGTTTGCAAAGATGAGTAATAATAGTAGTAAGTATTTGTAGCGCATAGAATTATTGACGAATGACACGGTTATTCATTTCACGTTTAGTCAGTTTTAAAGCAATTTCATCACCATCATTCTCTACAAGAATTTCAAAGGAATCACCGCTTTTAATACCATCGACAATGAGCTCTAATTCTTGGAGTGATTTGAATGATTTTCCATTCACCTTGGTGACAAATGCACCCGTTTTCACATAGGTTTGAATTCCTTCTTCTGCAATAGGAAGAATCTGGGAAACTTTAAGTTTGCCGTTATCCATTTCACCGATAAAGCCAAGTGTTAAAAATGCAGAAATCATTTGGCGGCCATCGCCTGGGCCATCCATCATAACCATGCGTCTGCCCGGTGTTTCTTTTGCCTTTATGTAACGCACAATAAACTTTTGTTCTCCTCGCTGTACACCTAATTTGATTTCTTTTTCGGGCTCTGTTTTGTCTATATGTTCGCGAAGTTCAGGCATGGTTTTAATACGTTTACCGTTAATGCCAAAAATGACATCACCTGTTTTTAAGTCGGAATCTTGTTTATTGGGGATCGGCATAAGTTCTTCAACAACAATGTTATTATTTGCTTGAAGCTGAAGACGTGCCCCTAATTCAATAATAATATGTGCCGAATCTGCGTTCATACGAAACGTGCGCATTTGTTGCGCTTGTGATTGTGTGGACATCAGTAAAAAACTGATACAAAAAGCCCAAAGGAATTTCATAGAAGTGAGTTTAATTTTTGGTTCAGGGCTAGTATCGAAAGGAAAAACAAGAACGTTGTTAAGGCTTGGCAAAAAGCTTGTTAAGGATGTTAAATCCAAGTCAAATGTGTACTAAAAACCAAAAAAAGAGCGTAGTTTCACCCATGTTCAAAAAAATTAGACTTTCATTTATTGTTGTATTTGGTCTGATCGTATTGCTCGTTTGGCTGGCATTACTTCAATATAATTGGCTTGAAGAAGTAAGCGTGGCGCAACGAAAGCAGTTAAAAGAAACGATTCAGGCAGCTGCACAAAACATCAGCTCGGATTTCAATCGAAAACTTTCCGATATCCATGTGTTGTTTCAATATCTAAATGCCGATTCGAAAGAGAGAATTGTAACTCAGGTTTTAAGCAGATTGAAAGAATCTGAAAACACAGATTTATATGAGCATTTAGTTAATCATGTGTTGATTTATGATCCGGCCAAACAAAATGTGATTCAGTTTTCTAGTGATTTCAGCAAAGCCGAATTGTTATCCGATTTGGAATTAGAAAAACTCAAACAGCGAAATCTATTGCCGGAAACTCAGGTTTCTTCGCAGATGAGTTTGTTTAAGCTCAAAAGCAAAACATTGAATTTAAGTGATGAAGGTTCTTATTTAGTGTATGTGCATTCCCAACTGCCTACTATCTCTAAATCGTTTTCAGTTGGTTCCGGTTTTAACTTTTCAACACAATCGTTCACTAGCAGAGTTTCGAATCCGACAACGTGGGTAGTTTTAGTTGAGCTCAACCAAAATGAGCTGAATAATCTCATTCAACATGATTTAATACAATCTTATTTGGGCACAAATGCTGATGAATTATACGATTGGAGCATTAATTCAGAAGAAAAATCCATCATGCATAATGCTGCATGGGAAACTCAATCAGATTCAGCCGATGTTGAAGTTCCAATCGGAGAATTAAAATCGAATGCGGTAATTATTGTGCAATCCAGTGCAAGTGTAAATACCGGCGGAAGTACTGCAAAGGTGGAAATTTTGGAAAATTTTCAGACTGAGGAGTTTTCATATACTACCAAAGATCCGGAAAACAGATTGCGTTTTCACAAAAGTTTTGATGTTATTACGGGTTTGAATCAGTTTAATCCGGATTCGATTTTATCGGTGAATGTGTTCAAAAATCAAAAAAATGAGTTCGCTAAAAGTGATTATCAGTTATTAATTCGATCTAAATCGGGTTCTCTGGATGCGTATGTAACTCAGGCAAAACGTAAGAATTTAGCGCTCTCATTCGGGATTTTAGGTTTATTAGGAGTCAGTTTGGTGATGATTGCCTGGAACTCGCATCGTTTGCAAGATACCGCACATCAACAGATGGATTTTGTAGCAGGTGTTTCTCATGAGCTAAAAACGCCTTTGGCAGTAATTCGTTCTGCCGCTGAAAATGTGGCTGATGGAGTTGTAACGAGAGAAGATCAGCTAAAAAAATACGGACGCTTAATTATTTCTGAAGGGCAGCGACTTACGGGAATGGTGGAACAAATTTTGGAATTTGCCGGAATTCAGTCCGGGAATAATCCGGTGAAATTAAGTGCGGTTTCATCCTCAGAAATGGCTTCAGAATGGCGAGATGAATGCCATCAGGTTTGTTTGGCCTCTGGTTTTGAACTGAACTGGTACGAACATCCTGCATTACCAACTATACAAGCTGATTCGAAATACATTAAATCTTCGTTGATGAATCTGCTCACCAATGCCATGAAATACAGCGATAAGGAAAAGCGTGTAATCGTGCGTTGGACCGTTCAGGATTGGAATAAGGGAAGAGCACTGGCTATTTCTGTTCAGGATTTTGGAATGGGAATTCATCAAAATGACCAAAAACAAATTTTCGAACCGTTTTTTAGAACGGATGAAGCTAAATCGCAACAAATTCGAGGAAATGGTTTAGGGCTGCATTTAGTTAAACGCTGGATGAAAGCGCACCAAGGCGATATCACACTCGAAAGCAAGCCCGGGGTGGGTTCCACATTTACTTTATATATTCCTAGCTTATGAATGCAGCAAATATCTTAATCGTTGAAGATGAACCGGGTTTAATATTAACACTTCAAGATCGTTTTGAAAACGAAGGTTATAACGTTGATGTAGCAGATGACGGGGAAAAAGGGTTTCAGAAAGCTTCTTTCGGCGGATACGATGTTATTATTTTAGATTTGATGTTGCCCAAAAAATCGGGTTTGGATGTCTGCCGTGATTTACGCGCAAAAGATGTGTTCACTCCGATTTTGATGCTAACTGCAAAAGGTCAGGTAATCGATAAAGTGCTCGGTTTGAAAATGGGCGCGGATGATTATTTAGCAAAGCCGTTCGAATTCATGGAGTTATTGGCTCGAATTGAAGCATTGATTCGCCGAAATAAACGGGTAAAACCAGCCAAGAAATCGGATTCCACGTTTTCTTTTTCTGATGTTGAAGTGTTTATTTCTAAAGGTGAAGTCCATAAATCCGGCGATGCTGTCACCTTGTCGGCAAAGGAATTTCATCTCTTACATTTTATGTTACAGCACCAGGGTGAGTTGTTAACTCGTGAACGTTTATTGGATGAAGTCTGGGGGTATGATTCAACTCCGACTACCCGAACTGTTGATGTACACGTTGCTTGGTTACGCCAAAAACTGGAAGACGACCATCGCCATCCCAAGCATATTATGACCGTGCACGGAATGGGGTATAAGTTTGTGCTTTGAGAAAAAGGTGCACGTTTTAATTCATTAATATTCCGGTACTAAAATCGGTTGTCCTACTGGTTTTAAAGAAGAATCATCGATAATATTGTCATAAAGTCGAAGCAAAATCGGTTTTGTTTTGTCTTTGTATTCCATGAAATACCAATTCTTAGCGCCAGTTGGTTTTATAGCAATCATGTTAGATTCTGAAATTAGAGTACCTTTTCCCTTCATTTTCATAAAAATTCTTTGTCTTAAAAAGGCTTGGTATGAGTTTGATTTCTTATCAAATATTGGGGAAACTGAAACGGTATAATTCGTATTTGAGATTTCTAAATTCCCTTCATTTTTGAGTTGCTCATACTGTTGCTTTATAACACTTTCATACTTTTCAATTCCACCCGAAGCTTCTACCAATTCTTTCGGATTGTATTTTATGAATGTTTTATAATCGCCTTTAATTAGAGCTTGCCCCATTAGGTTAGCTTCTTTTATTAGAATGGAGTCTTTTGATGTTTGCTGCGCATTGAGAGTTGTAATAAAAGAAAGAGAGACAAACAAAATTAAAAGCGAAATAAAAGTATTGCGATACATGATTTAGGAATAGGTTTAAAGTGTATGCAATATAGAGGATGTGCTACTTAAATAATTTGAAAATGTGACGAGTCGCTAAAAACAGGAAATAAGAGGCTAAATAGTACCGTATCGGATTTATTGAATTAAAGAAACTCACCAATTAACGTTGTCAATTCAGGAATACCGTCTCTGGTTTCAGAGGAAATAGCCGTAATCGGTACTTCGATATTCATTCCACGAAGAATACGTTTTAATCGCGCTACGCTGGATTGCTGCTGATTTTTTGAGAGTTTATCCATTTTTGAGAGTACACAAGAAAATGCAATTCCGTGTTCAGCCAACCAAAAAACAAAATCTTTATCCAATGCAGATGGTTCATGGCGCGCATCAATAATCACAAAAACCATGTTAAGCGTTTCTCTTTTGAGTAAATACGCTTGCATGTGTTCGCCCCAAATTTTCTTTTCAGCTTTGGATACTTTTGCAAACCCGTAACCCGGTAAATCTACAATGTAGAATGTATCGTTGATTAAATAGTAATTTAGTTCTCTGGTTTTTCCCGGAGTGTTACTTGTTTTAGCAAGTTTTTTGCGATTGGTTAACGCATTGATTAGCGAAGATTTACCAACATTCGAACGTCCGGCAAAACAAACCTCAGGAAGTCCGTCCGTTGGGCAATGCTCCAGACTCGGTGCTGATTTAACGAAGTTTGCTTGTTTTATTTCCATACTTTGATTTCGGATTTCTAGTTGTTGTTATTGTTATAGCCCCTGTTAAACTGGAGAAAAGACGGGTTAAGGTTATTGTTGATTTTGTTTGTTGGTTCTAAGTATCGTTTCGAACCAGCCTATAAATTTGAAAAAAAAAAGTCCTCTTATGCTTATGAATCTTAGAAATTCGTAAAAAGTGAACAAAATAGGCTTGTGTGATGTCAATTCGATTCAGTACTCATAAACCGATTCAAACAATTGTAAATCGAAGTTTGCCGGCAGATTTATGATGTACAAACCTTACTCCTTATACCTTAAACCTTAAACCTTAAACCTTAAACCTTAAACCTTAAACCTCTACACCTTTTCTCCTTACTTAAGCTAACTCATTTTCCTCTTTTTGCACACCAAGCTGAACGGGAACGGGATAATCCCCGGTAAAACAAGCCGTACAATAATCGTGTTTAGAAGCATTGGCTTCTTTTACAGCAGAAACTAATCCAAAAGGAGAAAGGTAGTTGAGCGAATCCACACCTAAGGCCGCAGCAATTTTATTTACATCGCGGTTGTGCACATTAGCAATTAATTCTTCGCGGCTTGGGAAGTCCATTCCGTAGAAACAAGGCTCAATAATAGGAGGGGAACTTACCATGAAGTGAACCTCAGCCGGATTCGCTTCGCGAATCATATCAACCAAATAACGAGAAGTGGTTCCGCGAACAATGGAATCGTCCACAATAATAACCGGACGACCTTCTAACACACCACGAACCGTATTGAATTTTGTGCGAACTTTTAACTCACGCGATTGTTGACCGGGAGAAATGAATGTGCGTCCAACGTAGTGGTTTCGGATTAAACCGATTTCATATTTACACCATTCGCCGATTTTTTGACTTTCGTGTGCATAACCTAAAGCTGCCGTATTTGAACTGTCGGGTACAGAAATGACAATCGGTTGCATTTCCGGATCACGTTTTAAAATTTTTGAAACAGGAAACTCACGAGCCAAATATTTCCCGATTTTGCGACGAACTTTATCCACGTTTTCACCGAAAATTCTGGAGTCGGGGCGAGAAAAATAAACGTATTCGAAAATACACTGAGCTGTTCTGGAATCTGGTTTCGGAGTTAAAAACAGCGATTTTGGCTCTTTGGTATCAATCGTATTTCGATCGATGATGAGCACTTCGCCGGGTTCTACATCACGAATGTACTCTGCGCCGATAATGTCGAACGCGCATGTTTCAGAAGCCACTAAAAAGGCGTCGTCTTTTTTACCAAGTGCTAGTGGACGGAAACCATTCGGGTCGCGAACCGCAATCAATTTGTCATCAGTAAGAATAACCAAACAATAGGCTCCCTCAACTTGAGCAAGAGCATCCATAATCTGGTCTATTTGATTTGTTTTTCTGGAATGAGAAATGAGGTGTAAAATAACTTCGGTATCGGAAGTAGTTTGAAATAAAACACCTTCATTGGTAAAACGTTGACGTAACTCTCTGGCATTTGAAAGGTTACCGTTGTGCCCGATTGCCAGGTTTCCATCACGATAATGAACACGAAACGGCTGAATATTCATCGGATTTTTAGATGACCCGGAAGTGGAGTATCGGTTGTGTCCGATAGCTGCATCGCCAATTAACTTATCGGTGAGTATTTTTTTGTCATCAAAAACATTTAGAACAAGCCCGAAATCTTTGTGCATGGGCATTACGTTCATGTTTTTTTCTTTACTGAATGTAGCACTTACAATTCCGGCAGATTCCTGCCCTCTGTGTTGTAATGCGTGGAGACCGAAATAGGTAAGATGAGCTGCTTCTGGATGGTTGAAAATGCCGAAGATTCCGCAATAATCGTGTGGTTTATCAGACATGAGCCGGTTGCTATTAGGTAAACTTTGGGTTGAGCAAAGATAGGGCTTTTGGCTTTCACAAAATGTAGGAAATTCAAAAAAACGAATTTTGATTTAATAGTAAAGTTCTGATTTAATATGATTAATCTGATGTTTTATAATGTTCAGCTAAATATTAAATCTGGTTTTATGAATAACTGTCGTTTGGATTTCAAACGATTATACAGCTAGATCAGGTCTGATTAGCAAAGCTTCTAATTCAGAGAATCAATCTAAATCCTTATAAATAAATCACAAAACAGTAGGGATAATTTCCAAAGCATTGTTACCTTAAGCCAGCTAACAGTCTTACCGAACCTGGCACATACTTATGCAACAGCAATCACATGGGAAAATTGAGAACAAGCAATTAGAACAACTGCTTTCTTTGCTTACGAGAATCAATTCAGAGTTAGAACTGAATGCCATTTTAGCAACCATCATGGAATCAACAAAAGATATTATGCAGGCCGAAGCAAGTTCGTTGATGTTGGTTGATAAAGAAACAGGAGAACTCATTTTTGCCGTACCAACTGGTCCTGCCAGTGTAGATTTATCAGGAAAGAGAATTCCAAGCGGTAAGGGAATAGGCGGTTGGGTGGCTGAGAACAACGAAGCAGCAATAGTAAATGAAGTAAAATCTGACCACAGATTTTTAGGTGATACCGACAATTTTGTTACGAATAATTTGGCTTGTGTGCCCATGAACAACGCCAAAGGTGAAGTAATCGGAGTACTTCAAGCTATCAATAAAAAAGACGGAAATTTCGAACAAACAGAGCTGATTTTATTTAAAGCCTTAGCTGATCAAGCCGCCATCACAATTGAAAAAGCAAAATATCAGGAAGAAGCCCTCGAAAAGCAGCGCATGGAGCAGGAAATCAGTTTGGCGCAAACCATTCAAGAAGGATTATTCCCAAAGAAAATCCCGACATTTAACGGTTTAGATATTGCCGGAAAAAGCCTGCCTGCACGTGAAGTCGGCGGGGATTATTTTGATGTGATTGAGTTAAGCAATGGTCGCGCTCTAGTAATTCTGGCTGATATTTCAGGGAAAGGAGTAGGCGCTTCTTTGGTGATGGTTGAATTGCGAGCAATCATTCGTTTATTGGCGCATACCGATATCGAGTTTGTTGATTTGATGCAAAAAGTGAACAATACCATCGTAGAAGATACGCCTTCGAATACATTTTTAACCTTGTTTATCGGAATTGTTGACCCTAATACGGCAACGATTACTTATTGCAATGCTGGACACAATTCACCTTGGTTAGTTCAGAATAATGAAGTAATTGAATTGGATAAAGGTGGCCCCATCATCGGTTTTATGAAAAATATGCCTTATGAAATTGCGACAGTTTCAGTTCATCCCGGACACAAATTGCTTATTTATACCGATGGGTTTTCGGAAGGAGAACGCGCTGACGGCGAGCAGTTGGGTGAAGAAGAATTATTGGAGCTTTTCAAACATGCAAAAGGTAACGCTAAACAGCAATTAAGTTATTTGTATGAAAAACTTGAAGAGTTTGTTGCCGGTGCTGAGCCAAGTGACGACAGAACGGCAATGGTAGTTTTATGCGCATCAAATGGCTAAAATAAGAACTCAATTTGAGTGTACCCAGTGCGGATACACCACATCTAAATGGATGGGAAGTTGCCCGTCTTGCCAAAGTTGGAACACATTCGAAGAAGTTACCATTCAAAAAGAATCGGCCGGAACTCATAAAGCAAAATTAGCGTCAGTTTCACCGATTGATAAACCTGTAAAACTCAATGAAATTTCATTTGATGAAGCCAGTCGGGTTCATGCTTTTATACCGGAATTAGACCGCGTTTTAGGCGGTGGATTTATGCCGGGTTCGTTTGTGCTTTTGGGCGGAGATCCCGGAATCGGGAAAAGTACGTTAACGCTTCAAATTGCCGGAAGAAATCCAAAATTAAAGATTTTATATTGCTCAGGTGAAGAATCAGCTGCGCAAATTGGGCAGCGTGCACAACGCTTAGGAATCAAATCAGATAATCTGGAAATCTATACGGAAACTGATTTAGCGCTTATTATTGAACAGGCAACTCGAATTAAGCCGGATTTACTCATCATTGATTCCATTCAAACCGTTTTCCGAACAGAGTTGACTTCCATGCCCGGAAGTGTTGCACAACTTCGAGAATGTTCTGCTTTGTTGATGCGCCTCAGCAAACAACAAAAAATTACGACTTTAGCAGTCGGACACATGACCAAAGACGGCGAACTTGCCGGCCCGCGTGTATTGGAACACATGGTTGATACGGTGCTGATGTTCGAAGGAGAGAAAAATTACGCCTATCGTTTATTAAGAAGTCAAAAAAACCGTTTTGGCTCAACCAATGAAATCGGTGTTTTTGAGATGACAGAAGCCGGTTTGATTGATGTGCTCAATCCGTCCCAACTTTTTTTGCCGGAATATCAGCGGGAGATAAGTGGTTCGGCAATTGTTTGTTCTATGGAAGGCAGCAGACCTTTGTTATTGGAAGTGCAAGCCTTGGTAACAGAATCTAGTTTTGGAACGCCACAACGTATGGCATCGGGTTTTGATCAAAAACGCTTGTCATTATTAATCGCAGTACTCGAAAAAAGGGCAGGGTACTTTTTTGGGACAAAAGATGTCTTTTTAAATATTGCCGGTGGAATCAAAATTCAAGAAACGAGCAGCGATTTAGGTATTGTTTGTGCCTTAGCAAGTGGACTTACAGATAGAGTGATTAAAGAAAAAACGGCTATTTTGGGAGAAGTCGGACTAGGAGCAGAAGTCCGTGCCATTCGTTCAATCGACCAACGAGTTCAGGAAGCAAAAAAGATGGGATTTGAAACGGTAGTTATTCCCAAAGCAAATGCTTTCAAACAAAAAATGGGAATCAAAATTATTGAAGTGGAGACGGTAAGTGATGCATTGGATGCAGTTTTGTATTAATTACATTATATAAACTGCGAGTAAAACAGATTAATTTTAATGCAGAAATATTGCTTCTTCAATAAATAATCGAAAGCATTAAACAATATGTCATAAAGTTTTCGATGAAAACCTAAGCCTTTTTCACAAACTCTGATTTTAAGGCCATCGCACCGAAACCGTCAATTTTGCAATCGATATTATGGTCACCGTCAGTTAGACGAATGTTTTTCACTTTTGTACCCGCTTTTATGGGCTTTGAGGCACCTTTTACAGGTAAATCTTTCACAATAATTACAGAATCTCCATCTTGTAATTCGTTTCCGTTTACATCAAGAACTTTTAAAACGGATTCGTCACTGATAGAACTAGGGTTCCATTCATAGGAACATTCCGGACAAGCATAAACATCGTTTCCAAGAGAATAACCATAAGGAGAATTGCAGCTAGGGCAGGGTTTCATTTCTTCTGACATACTATCAAATACAATTAAAATGTGAGCGCAATGGTAAGCGTATCTGGTTTTTAATTCAAGTCGCAATTCAAAAGCTACCTGCTATCAAATCAATAATCTATCAATGTTCGTTGATTATTTTGATTATTGAAATTCCACTGACGAATAGCTTCGTTTTCCTTCTCAATTTTTTTTCTACGTTGATAGCGTTCTTCTGCTTCTTGGCGTTCAGCTTTAATTTGTGCATCAGTTTTTGGAATAGAGGGAAGCATCAGACCTATAATAATTCCAAGAACAATTAATATTTCTATTAGTGAACTCCAGCCGCCAATTACTTCTAAGAAGTACGAGAATAAAGCTGAAATGGAAAATGTTAAGAGTGAAAACAGTAAAAATCCTATGGCAATTAATCCGGCAAATAGAAATGGAAATACCAGATAATTGTACCCGTGTTTTTCTTGTACGGATGACATCAAACCAAGCAGGAATAGAGCTGAGAGAATAAAAATGCCCCAAACGATGAAAATCATAAAAGAATCAAACATATCACCGGATGGCGGCATAAACATCTGATATCCACTTGTGAAAAATATCGCAGAATCGGTTTCTGCGAAAGATGAAAACAATCCAAGAGCAAGACCTAAAGTGATTCCAAGCGCTTTAAACTGTGAAAATAGATTGTAACCCTTTGCATCATATTTGCTGTAAACAGGGTTAATAATGAGCGTTTTTATCACAAAGACTAAGCCTAAGATGAGAAGCAATTCGATATAAAAATAGGCTTTAGCCGGATTGTTCAGTACAAAAAAAGAATAAGCACGAAGGTGACGGAATTCGGGATTCCTAATCATAAAAAGGTTATTGAAAGATGATTGAATCTTCGCGATGCTAATCTGACTTAAGTCGGAAACCTGTTCATGAATAGTAAAATGGGGGACACGTTCGCGTATTAAGTATCCGGTTCGACCCGTAATTCCGGTTTTTGTTTTGATGAGATACGGATAGCGAAACGCCTTGTCATCAGTAAGTGAATCGCTGATAAGTGTCACTTCCTCTTGTTTTGAAGCGGTATAAGCCGGATTATCGAAGTTCTTTTTTGTGAATACGTTTTGATTTTCTTTTATGAAAGTCGCTTCTCGATAAATCTGATTGCCATATTCTGAAAAACGTTTGCTGTTTACTGCAAGGTCAGATAAAACGAGTGTATGAACTATTGCAATCAGAAGTGTGATTACCAAACTGAACAGTATGCCCAGTACAACTTTTTTGGCGGTTGTTTTACGTTCTTCTTTTTTGATGAATTCAGTCAGAAACTCCTGATAGAGGGCTTCAGCTTCACTTTGACTAAGACTTGGTTTCATACAGTATCCAATTTAATACTCAAATATAAATCAATGAGAATTAAATAAAAATAAAGC
>SBGQ01000102.1 GCA_006226965.1 bacterium
TGCAATTATTTAATTGTATAATTATCATTGGGATATGGCAAAAGAAAAATTTTTTACGGATGCTGAACTGGTTAAACTTGGAAATACAATCATCTATTTTTCCAACCATTGTAGCGATTTATACAAAACAAAATTACTGAAACTCTTATATCTGCTCGAAGAAGCATCCGTAAAAAAATATGCTCGCCCATTTTTAAATCTCGACTTCTACGTTTGGAGATTAGGCCCCATTTCAAAAGAATTATTTGTTGAACTCTCTGAGGAAAAACCAAATTTGCTGAATGACTTCATCCATTTCAGTAAAGCTGATAGTGAATTAGGAGAAACAACGATGATTAACGCAAAAAAAGAATTCGATGATTCGGAATTTTCAGACTCAGATTTATTTTTACTTGAAACGATAGCAAACGATTTCGGTAAAAAATCCGGGAATGAACTCATTGAAATCACGCACAATTCACATTCATTGTGGTTTAGATTAGCTGAATCAAATGGATTAATTCAAGATTTTGAAAACAGACGTACAAATACATCTAATATTCAAATCAATATGGGTGATTTACATGAAAATGATTCTGAAAAAAAGGCTTTATACCTACATTCTCTTGAGAATTACGAAGCAAATCACTCCATCTTTTCTTAATGTTTTCCGACGGGAGCATCCTTTATTTTACACCTTTTAAATTTCGAGATGGAAGTACGCCTAAAAACAAATATTTCATCATTTTAAAAACGCTTGGCAATAACTTAATTGTTGCCAGTCTTCCATCTTCACAACTTTATTTACCGAGTTCACTTTCATTAAACACAAACTGTATTCATGTGCCCGACGCTGATATTGGCGCGTATATTTTCGAAGATCATGTGGTTATTGGTCAAAATGGATTTGCTTTCCCCAAAAGAACCATTCTTTATGGGCAATATATCGAAGCTTTTGACACGTCTTTAATCTTAAATCAATACCCCATTAAAGACATTGATTTTTCGATAGTAGATACGCTAAAACCATCTATTCTTGATGAGGTAATCAACTGTTTTACAAATGCAGTTACAGTTAAACGAAAAATCAAAGCTTTATTAAAATAGGTCAAATCACACCCCCAGCACTTTTTTTAACTCGGAAACTCTTCGTTTTGCCACTTCCAATTGCTCACCGTTTTCCAATTCAACTTTTACGGCTCCGCTAAACCACGGAATTAGTTTTTCAATGGAATGAACTGCAACTAAATACGACCGATGTAAGCGAAAAAATGAGGACAGTCTCTGCTCAAGCTCATCTAAGGTTTTGTCGATTCGGTACTGTTTATTATCTCGTGTGTGAATAAAAGTCATGGTTTCTTTCGACTCGATCCACACAATATCACTAACTGAAACAAAAATCGTTTCTTGTTTAAACTGAACCGGCAAACGTTTTAGCTCTGTGTCAGTTTTGAGGCTTAATGTTTCTTTTAAATAAGCGGACTGGTTGGATTCTTGTTTCAACTCCAGTCGGTTAAGTGATTTTTCAAGTCTGGCTTTTTTTACCGGTTTCAATAGATAATCAACAGCATGTGCCTCAAAAGCTTGGATGGCAAATTCGTCATACGCTGTCACAAAAATCACTTGTAAAGGCTGTGTTTCAGGAATGAGTTCAAGCGTTTCAAATCCGTTGAGTTTTGGCATCTGAATATCTAAAAACAGCACTTCAGGATTTTCTTTTTGAATACGTTTAATGGCATCAAAACCATTTTCAGCTTCGCCCACACAATCCCAATCCGGCTTCACTTCTTGTATGAGCGAGCGTAATCGAGTTCTGGCAAGCTCCTCATCATCCACTAAAATGAATCTCATGGCGTTCTCCCGTGTTTTAATGGCAACAAAAATCGAACCGTTGATTGTTCAACCTGCAAACGGGCATCTTCACCTAGTAACATGGTTAATCTATCATGAACATTTTTAAGTCCTGTTCCGTGTTGAAAGATTTCCGACAAATCTGAACTTAAAAAACCTGTTCCGTTATCTGTTACGCTTACTTGAACTTTATTTTCTATGCTTGTAATTCTCAGTTGAATTACACACGATTCTGTCATTTTATTGGCAGCATGTTTTATTGAGTTTTCAATTAAAGGCTGCAACACCAAACTGGGAATCTGAACATCTAAAAGAGAATCATCCACTATTTTTTCATATTGGATTCTCTCTCCAAATCGGGCTTTTTCAATTCGCAGATACGTTTCTATCGAGTCTAATTCTTCTTCTATACTCGTTAAATGATGTTGACCGCTGCGCAAACTATATCGAAACAGTTCTGCCAAATCTTCGGTTACTTCTTCTGCCTTTTCGGGATTTATCCGAATTAAACTGGCAATTGAATTCAAGGAATTAAACAAAAAATGTGGGTTTATTTGATTTTTAAGGGCCGTTAATTGGCTCTCTGCGGCTATTCGTTTCAACTCCACTGTATTTTTGAAAAAATGTCCGGTATAGTAGGCCAAATTAAACAGTAAAGCCGCCGTCATCGACATAATTAACACAAAGAAAAATTCTCCGATTGATGTATGCGTTTTATGAGTTTCGAACTGGCTAAATATCAAATAATTAATAAACGAAGCTACCGTGAATGCTACCAATGCTGAGGTTGTCTGCAACCAAATATGCAATGAAACGCCATCCCAACTCACAATCGGGTATTTACTTAATAAGTATTTACCCGATTGGTAGTTTATCAAAAAAAAGCAACTTGTAAATACAAATGATGCTAAGTAATTGGGACTTAAAGGGAACCCATCAATAAGAACTTTTTCGGTGCCATTAACAATTAAAAAGGTATCCACTAAATATCCGGTCACAAATGTAAATACAGCTACCAGTGTTATCCATTTAACTATGCTAATGAAAAGCCTCATGTGAATGCCGGAATATTAAAATTCGAGTTTGAATCCGCCGATAGGCAAGAATGTAAACCCTGGAAGGTCGTCAATCTTTTGATCGGTTTTGTTGAAATATATACCTAAATCATTGGTTCTGTTATAGGCATTCCATATTTCCATAAAAGTAACAAAGGTAATTTTGTTGAAGAAAAATCGTCGGTCAAAACGAACGTATAGGGAGTGAAAAGCCGGCAACCGTTCCTCATTATACTTCGAATTATCTAGTATGAGAGAATTATAAGCTAAACTTTGTGTTTCATTTGCTGGTGTATAGGGTCGAGAACCTAAGTATGACCAACGTGCGCTAAATTCCCAATTTTTGTTAGGTCTATATCCTCCAATTACTGAAAACAACGATTGTACATCCATTATTCGGTTACGTTCTACACCTAAATGATCGGTGTAACGAGCCCTGTAAAACGACAGATTAATACCTCCGTAAAAATTCTCCGCCAATTTTTTCTGAATCATGATATCCACACCTCTTGAAGAGGCTGTTCCTCTTGCTTCCAATGATTCTAGAAAATCGAAGGCGTCCGGTACAAATTGCGGAGATGCGTATAAACTATCTGCCGGTAAAACGGGTACACTTGTATAGTATTTATCAAAAAACTCAACCGTTAATTTGGTTGATTCCGTAAGCATATAATCACTTCCTATGATAATATGGCGAGCTTGTGTTTCATCCAGTTTTCTGTTTGCTTCCGACTGACTTAAAAAATACATCGGCAAACGCTGGTGATACCAACCTAAAGCGGCATGTACATTCCATTTTGTAGTTAAATCGTATTTCGCGGCAAAACGCGGTTCAACGCTTAACTGATTATTAAATGAATTATGATTGATGCGTCCACCCAAGTTGAGACTCAAATTTGTAAACGGAGCATATCCGACTGAAATAAACCCGGCTGACTGTACACCGCTAATTTCCTGATTTATGCTTACCGCAGGATCAATAACGCCCTCTGTATTTCTGGTTGCGGTAAAATCATAGGAAAAATCGCCTTGTTGCCATTTCGTTTCTGCCCCAAATGTTACGTTCCATTCTTTGTTAAACTTCAAAAATGAAACCTGACGAAGAGTAAGCTCATCCTGAACAATATCGAAATCGAAACTTTTATCTTGTGTATCCAAATTAAAATCGGATGTATTATCATCTGAACGAGTGAACGAAATACTGGTATTGGAATAACCTAAGCTTCCCCAAATATGCTGCCAATTGGCACCAATAGTTGCCTGAGAGTGATTAACGTCTACGATTTGAAGGGTTCCCAATTCAGTAGCATCTTCTTCATCATTCCCGAAATGAGAGGCTCCGGCAACTCCAAGAATTATTATTTCATCGGATTTTCCGAGTTTGCGATGATATTTACCCTGAATATCGGAATATCGCGGTGCACCACCGGCATTTATCGCATCAGCGATGATATCAAGATAACTTCTGCGGCCAGAAATGAGCCAACTACCTTTATGATCAACATCGGGTATTTCGAAGGTTCCGCCAAATCCGGCCATACTCATATCGATATTACCTAAAAAGCGTTCTTTATTTGCCTCACGGTATTTTATATCACCGACTCCGGATAAAACATAGCCGTATTGAGCGCCGAATCCACCTGTTGAGAATTCAATTTCTCTCACTAATTCTGTATTCACTAAACCGATTGGTCCATTTGAAGTACCGTTTAACATCTCGAAATGCTTTATTGATGGAATGGCAATATTATCGATATAAAAGTTGATTTCGTTTGCACTCCCGCCTCGCACAAAAATATCTTGTGATGACTCACCCGTTGATGCAACTCCTGCTAAAGATTGTAACACTCTGGAGATTTCCCCGCCTGCACCCGGAGAACGTCGAATTTCTTCGTTGTTAAAACTTACACTGCTTATTGCCTGCTTATCAGTATTTGCGAAATATCCGGCGGTAACAGTAACGCCTTCGCCTTCAATCGGACTGGAAAGCAATTCTACCGGAAGTTGAGTAATCCTGTTGGGCTTTATAATTACGTCGCTTACCAATATGTCTTTATATCCTACATACGATAGTTTAACCGTATAAATACCGGCTTCTATCTTAGGAATTGAAAAATCCCCATCGATATCGCTTACCGCGCCCTGCGAAGTTTCAACTACTAACACATTTACGCCGATTAGCGCTTCTTTTGTCTCTGAATCGTGAACAGATCCGGAGAGTTTTCCGTTGCTAAATGAATCTGATGTCCAAATTCCTAAAAGTAATATGAATAACTGTACCATTTTGTGATTTAGTTTGGTGTGTATCCTAAGTTATTTCATAGACTTTCACCTGCCAATTTGCTCCAAACAGACGAGCAAATTATCTGATTAAGCGGGTATTTTTGAAGATTGAACGGATAATTACACAAATTCAGCGATTAAAGACTCCTTAATCCGCTTTAGCCTACTTTCGTGAATAAACTAATACTATATTCAAGTCGCATTTGGGTGTACGAAAAGTATTTATGGTCAGCTAGTCTTCGTTAGAAACATATAATGCGGATAGTTGAACAAAAAAGCTTTCTACAATGTTCGAGCCGATACCTAGGAAATAGCTTTAGCTTATGAGTCAAGAATCTATTTTAATT
>SBGQ01000110.1 GCA_006226965.1 bacterium
ATAGCCATAGTGTTCTGCTATCCACTTAAATATTACGCTCAATGTCGAACCTTGTAAATCGTCAAAGTTATAATTGATGTATCCGTCACTAAAATGAAAAATTTCAACGAATAATGTATATACTAAAGAGGTGATTAGGATGAACATTATTGGTTTTACTAACCGGTTTCTGTCTTCAGATATATATGATCTAATATTTTGCCCAGGCCTTATTAGTAATTCTTTTATTGTGTATAGAATTCCCTTTTGGAAATTTAAAATACTCGCAATTTCAGATAAAATGTACCGACCATTTATCCGTTCTAATTTTAGTGGATGTCCGCAATTCGGACAATAATTCCCGTTATGTTCATAATTGCATTTTTTACAAATATCCATTTGAATTCTTTATTCTGTTAATCTTCTTTAGGAGTTGCTTTTGTCACATTACTGGTAGGTCTTAAAATAACCGTTAACGGTGAGAATATGCAAAGGTGTGATTTCGAAGCACTTCACTGTTAACTAAACACACGAACTTTGATAGTAGTACAAATCTTGATCTAATCACTGAACCGCTAATTGCTTGAAGCTGCTATTATGGCTCGATTCCTATTCAATTTTCTGTTTTTGCTCGTCATACAGTCCGATTAATAGGCTGTTTCCGTACTTGTCAATTTTAACTCCTCCATATTTTGCATGTTCATATTTCTCCGCTTGTCCCTCTTGAAAAAGAAGGATTCTGCTCCAATGTTAGCATTCCATTTAGTTGAAGATGTATACTTTATAAGATGTTCACCCTTATTCAACGGATTTGCATCTTTCTGAAATCTGATTTTGTTGGCAATGCCACTGCTGTCCCTTAGGTTAGTCATGCCGTTGAAAAACGGCATCTGGGAACTGGAAACCAAGCAAAAGTACGCTTCGCTACACACGTGTTCGAGAGATGCTCAGATTGCTGCTTTCGCAGCAATGACGGTGGCTTAATGTCATGCCGTTGAAAAACGGCATCTGGGAACTAACAACCAAGCACAAGTACGCTTCGCTATAAACGTGCTCGAGAGATGCCTAGATTGCTGCTTTCGCAGCAATGACGGTGGTGGTTTTTACGTCATGCCGTTGAAAAACGGCATCTGAGAACTGGCAACTAAGCAAAAGTTCACTTCGCTACATACGTTTTCGAGAGATGCCCAGATGCAGCAATGACGGTGGTGGTTTTTACGTCATGCCGTTGAAAAACGGCATCTGGGAACTGGCTCACAAGTACGATTAGCTATACACGTTTTTTAGAGGTGCCCATTCTCCGCAGTTAAACCATTGTTTCTCCACTGTATAAGACTATCATATACGTAGTAAACACGTATTATATACGTATCAAAACGTAGTTAATACATCATAGACTTGGCGAACTAATCCGAAAACTCTGTACCTTTACACTAAAACATGGGTAAAACAGAACATCAAATCCAACTAAAAGGCAAAATCGGGCCGCTAATCTATTACACCGTAAAAGGAAAACAATACGTTCGTACGGCGCCTACGCGTGTAAAACAGCCGAACACACCCGAGCAACTCAACGAACGTTCCAAATTTGCAATGGCAAGCCGTTTAGCCTCATCATTGTACCGAGCCATGAACGGTTGGTTTTTAGAATCCAAAGATGAAAGCCAACGCGCCTATAATCAATTGGTAAAACGTATCAGTGAAACAGGAGTGGGGAAAACAGAGGAGGAGCAGATATACACCTTTGAAACCTTAGTCCTTACAGAGGGAAGTTTAAAACCGTTGGGAATAAACCAAACTGAGCAAGCCCTTACTTGGAACTTGCCGGCACAAATAAAACCCAATACCATCGTCTTCATCATAAGCATACACAAAGAATCGCTTTCCGTACACATCCAATCCGCACCGATTGAATCCCAAACGATACCTTTCCATGCAGAAGAAAATGTACATTCCTACCTGTTTTATGTACAGCGAATCAATAAAAAAGAAAAAGTGAGTACTAGTGTTAGGCTGTGAAATTGAATGAAAAAAATGCTCACTGCATTTGAATATAAAAGTATCGTTGTGACTATTTTTTTCTGAAAATTGCATTTTACTTTCCATTGCCTACTCCTATATTCCCTTAAATAAATTTATAGAACATAGAAAATGGCAAAAAAACAGAAGACTGTAGCAGAAGAACCTCTCGAAAAGCAATTGTGGAAAGCAGCAGATAAACTCCGTAAAAACATTGATGCCGCCGAATACAAACATATTGTATTGGGTTTAATCTTTCTAAAATACATTTCGGACTCGTTTGAGGAACGTTACGCAGCCTTAGTTGCTGAAAAAGATTTGGGAGCCGACCCGGAAGACCGTGATGAATATAAAGCAGCAAATGTGTTCTTTGTCCCGCCTGTGGCTCGTTGGAGTTTATTGGTTTCCTACGCCAAACAACCCTCTATTGGTATTACCATTGATGCGGCAATGGATGCTATTGAAGCCGAAAATACATCGCTAAAAGGCGTTTTGCCTAAAGTATATGCCAGACAGAATTTAGATCCGGCAAGCTTAGGAGAACTCATCGATTTGGTTGGCAATATTGCACTTGGCGATGCCAAATCGCGCAGTGCTGATGTTTTAGGGCATGTATTTGAATATTTCTTAGGTGAGTTTGCTCTTGCAGAAGGTAAAAAAGGTGGACAGTTCTATACACCCAGAAGTGTAGTTGAGGTTTTGGTAGAAATGTTAGAACCATATAAAGGTCGTGTATTTGACCCCTGCTGTGGCAGTGGAGGTATGTTTGTACAATCCGAGAAATTCGTGGAAGATCACCAGGGAAGAGTAAATGATATTTCCATTTACGGGCAAGAGAGTAACCAGACCACTTGGCGATTGGCAAAAATGAATTTAGCTATTCGCGGAATTGACAGCTCTCAGGTTAAATGGAATAACGAAGGTTCTTTTTTGAATGATGCCCATAAAGACCTAAAAGCAGATTACATAATAGCCAACCCGCCGTTTAATGTAAGCGATTGGGGAGCTGAAGTATTAAGAAAAGACGGACGCTGGCAATACGGAACACCGCCGACGGGAAATGCGAATTTTGCATGGATGCAACATTTTATTTATCACTTAGCACCAAGCGGACAGGCAGGCGTGGTATTAGCGAAAGGGGCTTTAACTTCTAAAACATCCGGTGAAGGTGAGATACGAAAAGCCTTGGTTGAAAACGGGTTGATTGACTGTATCGTAAACCTGCCCGCCAAATTGTTCTTGAATACACAAATTCCGGCAGCTTTATGGTTTATGAGCCGTAACCGCAAGAACGGAAAATTCAGAGACCGAAGCAATGAAATTTTATTTATTGATGCGCGAAATTTAGGTCATTTAATAAACCGCAGAACCCGTGAACTTTCACAGGAAGATATTTATAAAATAGCTGGCACTTACCACAACTGGAGAAATGTTGAAGGCAAGTATGAAGATATTGCTGGCTTTTGTGCTTCAGCACCTATAGGCAAGGTAAAAGAATTGGACTATGTGCTTACTCCTGGCAGATATGTTGGTTTGCCTGATGAAGAAGACGACTTCAATTTTGCCGAACGCTTTGGCAATTTAAGAGCTGAATTGGAAGCACAGTTGAAAGAAGAAGCTCAACTAAACGAAATTATTTCTGCTAACCTTTTAAAGATTAAAATCAATGAATGAAGAGCAGACATATTTAGTTGAAGTACTCCGAAATGCAATTAATGCTGTTTTTCAGGAAGAAAGATTTTTATTACGTTTTGCCCAAGGCGACAGAGAAGGATTAGAACAAGCATTTGTTTTCAGAACAGGGATTCATTTAAGCAATCTGCTTGATGGAACACCTTATGCAGCCTTAGACTTGGATTCTGAATACAACAAGAATCATGGTAATGCGAAAACATCAAGACGTTTTGCAAATGGCTTACGACCAGATTTGATAATTCACAGACGAGATTCAAACGATGATAACAAATTAGTAGCTGAATTTAAAGGTTGGTGGAATAATGATATTGAATCTGATATTCAGAAACTTGAAGACCTTACCGACCCAAACGATAATTACCATTATCTGATTGGAGTATTTGTACAAATTGGTAGAACCGAAGCAACTTTTCGTTTCTTTTTAAATGGCACTGAATATGAATGAGTGGAAAGAATTTAAAATTGGACAATTATTGATCCTTGAATATGGCAAATCACTAACTGATTACAGATCAGGTAAAGGGAAATACAATGTTTTTGGAACCAATGGAAAAATCGGCTTATCTGATTTTTTTTTGTATGATGAACCTGCATTGATTATAGGAAGAAAAGGTGCATACCGCGAAGTACATTTAGCAAATGAACCTTTCTTTGTAATTGATACTGCATTTTACACTAAAAAGAAGAATGAATTAGCTAATACCTCATTTATGTATTATTGGTTTAAGAATGTTGACATCAATGCAATGGATAGTGGTTCTGCTATACCTTCAACAAATAGAGATGAAGTCTATGACTTAGATATTAAACTTCCGCCCTTACAAGAACAAAAAACTATTGCCTCAGTTCTCAGCAGTTTAGACGATAAAATAGACCTGCTGCACCGCCAAAACGCCACCTTAGAAAAAATGGCAGAAACCCTTTTTAGGCAATGGTTTGTGGAAGAAGCAAAAGAAGATTGGGAGGTGACGACTCTTTATGATGCTATTGAACTGGTCGGTGGTGGCACTCCAAAAACTTCAGTTGAAGAATATTGGAATGGAAATATTAAATGGCTTTCAGGAGGTGATATTGTTTCTAATCATAAGTCCATTATTACAAGCTCTGAAAAGACTATTACAGAGGAAGGTTTAAACAATAGTTCAGCGAAATTACTACCAAAATTTTCAACTGTAATTTCTGCTAGAGGTACAGTTGGCAAATATTGTATTCTTTCTGAGCCTATGGCTTACAGTCAATCCAACTATGGAATTAAACCAAAGTATCAGGATTGCTATTTCTTTACCTATTTGCTCATTAACCATTTAGTAGAGGAGTTAAACTCGGCTGCATATGGAAGTGTTTTTGATACAATCACTACAAACACTTTTAAAGGGCTTGAAATAACAATTCCTCCTGAAAATGAAATTCGAGCTATTGAATCTAATGTTGAAAGCTACTTCATTAAAATTCTAAATAACCAAAACCAAATCCACACCCTCACAACAATGCGAGATACCTTATTGCCAAAGTTAATGAGCGGCGAAGTAAGAATAAAAGGAAAATTATGAAACACTATAAAGGTTCCGAATGGAGAAGATGGGATTTACATATCCATACACCATTTTCACATTTATCTAATAGCTTTGGAAACGATTGGGATTTATACGTTAAAGAGTTATTTAAAAGAGCAATTAGTTCAAATATTTCTGTAATTGGGATTACAGATTACTTTACAATCGATGGTTATAAAAAGCTTAAAACTGAATATTTAGATAATAGTTCAAAATTAAAAGAACTTTTTTCAGTTCAAGAAAT
>SBGQ01000088.1 GCA_006226965.1 bacterium
TCGCTTTCAAAAACAAATATGCTAATCGAAATTGGTCCATGGATGCTTTCTCTGTTGTTCGCGCCCACACATGAATCATACGAATAAATATAATCCACTCGGTCATACTTACTGCGTATGCGACATATCTTACCCACGGCATAGTCGGTAAAATATACGTGTGATGTGCCCAACCAAACATTAAATTAGTTAACCCAAGAAAATAAAAAAAGAATGCAAGCTTTCCGCGCCCGGGATTTACATCCCTTTTTATCTTAGCCATTACATATATCGCTGTTCCATACACCAGCATATTCCAACTTCCCACAAAAGACCCGTAGGATTTCCATTGTACTGTCACATCTCTTATGTAATCATTTCGAAAATGACTAAACCACCAAAAATTAGACTCAGCTAAATGAAATACCATGAAAACAATTCCAGTTCCCCACATCCAGTAATAAACAGGCCAATTGCTAATTTTTCCTACAATAGATTTGAAATAATTATATCCAAAAAGACTCCAACCTACTAGAATTGGAAGAATTAAAATAGGAGGGAATTCTAAATATTCTCTACCCCCCATTTTACCCGTTAGAAATGATATTAGTATTATGATAAAAGTAAATGCGAAAATGACAAAATGTGCCAAAGCTAACTTTGAGGAATAAAGTTTCAATTCTTCATTAACATAGTAATAAACACCACCTATTGCCGTTAGCACAATCCATGAGACCACGGAAGTGGTATGCATTGGACGCAATTGATTAAACGGAATGATGTCTCTAAAAAAATCGGGCAATATATAGTTAAATGATATTAGAACACCTGCAATAGCCCCTAAAGTCAATAAAATTAGCCCAGAAATAATGAATAAACTACCTATTCTACTTTCCATTATTTGTAGTTTAATTTACCCCACCCCCAATTCGAAAAACTGACTCCATTTAACGGGTAATACCCTGTTCTGTCAATGTGTTGTAAAAACTCATACAAGCGATCTTTTTCTTCAGATGTAAACTTAAATTCTGGCATAGCCCCAACACCACCGGAAAAAACTGAATACAAATATGCTTTGCTCTTTTTGGCATCAGAGGTAACATTCGTAAGATCAGGACCTAAATAGCCTCCTAATCCATAGAATTGATGGCATGAAACACAATTGTTATCTTGCCAAATTTTCTCCCCCTCTATTGCATTAACTGACATTTCTGAACCATTGGACATACTGCCTTGCGTGTAGATAATTACATTGTAAAACGTCACAGTAGTGACAAGTGCAACCATCACTGATATGTTGAGTGATCTTTTACTCATGTCGCAAAACTAAATATCAAATTTTACTAATTATATGATGCAAATCATACTATTCATTGCTTTAACTGCTGTTATACTAATAAACATACTTATTTATGATTCATATCATAATTATGCTCAATGATATCATTTAATTTTGATTCAAGATGATAAATAAAGAACTCATAAATCCTCGGTCAATTGTTGTTGTCGGAGGATCTGATGATGTTAGTAAGCCAGGCGGTAGATTACTAGCAAACATCATCTCAAATGGTTTTGAGGGAGAGTTATTCGTGATCAATAAAAAGTCTTCTCTAGTCCAGGGAATCAAGACTTTGATTTCCGTAGAAGAATTACCTATAGGAATAGATTTAGCTATAATCGTCATTCCATCTATGGAATGCAAAGAAACTATCAAGGTGCTTGCTGAGAATAAATCAACAAAAGCATTTATAATTATTTCTGCTGGTTTTAGTGAGTCAGGGGTCGAAGGCAAGAAGCTCGAAGAAGAAATAGTCTCAATTGTTAAAAAAAACAATGGCTGTCTAATTGGTCCAAATTGTATTGGATTACTCAATAGAAACTATGCTGGGGTGTTCACATTACCCATACCTTCACTTTCAACAGACGGGTGCGACCTTATATCTAGTTCAGGAGCGACAGCTGTTTTTTTAATGGAGGCAGGGATACCACTGGGAATTAGGTTTTGTAACGTATTTAGTCTTGGAAACTGTGCAATGATAGGAGTAGAAGAAGTTTTAGAATTCATGGATAAAAATTTTGATCCTTCCAAAGATCCTAAAACGAAGCTATTGTATTTGGAACATATTTCAAATCCAAAGAAATTCCTTAAACATGCAAAATCACTTGTAAAAAAGGGAGCGAATATTGCTGCAATTAAATCAGGAATAACTGCTGCGGGAAGCCGAGCTGCAGCGTCACATACGGGAGCCTTAGCAAGTTCGGATCAAGTAATTCGAGCTCTATTTAGAAAAGCCGGAATTATATACTGTAGCAGTAGAAGTGAATTGCTCAGCATTGCTTCCTTGTTTCACTATCGCAAAAAACCAGGAAAAAAATTCGCCATTATATCTCATGCTGGTGGGTCTGCAGTTATGTTAACAGACGCATTAGAAAGTGGCGGACTTTCGGTTCCTGAAATTAAAGGCAAGGATGCGGATAAACTATTAACCTATCTTAATCCTGGCTCTTCCGTTTCAAACCCAATCGATTTTTTGGCGACTGGTACCGCAGAACAACTTGGCATAATCATAGATTACTGCGAAAACAAATTCGACGATATCGATGCAATGATTGTTGTATTTGGCAGTCCAGGTTTAATAAACGTGAAAGCAGTTTATGATGTTCTCAGTGTGAAATTAGATATTTGCAAGAAACCTATTTATCCTGTTTTACCATCTTTGATAAACGCCCAGGATGAGATAAAACACTTCCTTAATAAAGGTCATATCAATTTCCCTTTCGAGATTGCACTTGGAAATGCCATTGTTGCTGTCGATAATCAAAATACGCATTATCTGCATGATTGCGAAACTCACTGCTATGAAGAAAAGAAGTTAGAACGAATACTTAATCCTTCAACAGTTGGTTTTTTAGACAATATCTCTAATACTGAACTATTAGAGTTAATCGGGATAACAACTACTAATGAGATTTACGTTTCCAATAAACAGGAACTTGAAATAATACAAAAAAATATAGGCTTTCCTTGTGTTATGAAGGTGGTAGGCCCTGTTCACAAAACAGAAACAGGAGGAGTAATACTAAATTTAAATAGTAAAAGTCAAATTGTTAAAGCTTTCGATAAATTGATAAGTATCGAAGGAGCTAAATCAGTTCAGATACAACCAATGCTTCAGGGATACGAGTTGTTTATTGGAGTTAAACGAGAAGATCCATATGGTCATCTTATATTTTGCGGATTTGGCGGTATTTACATTGAATTAATTAAAGATTTCTCCGCTGAGCTTGCGCCAATCAGCGAAAAAATTGCGCGATCGATGGTTGAAAGATTAAGAGGTTACCCTATACTACAAGGATTTAGAGGTAAAGAAGGAATTGATATTGAAAAATTCGTGTCATATATCCAAAAAATATCAGATTTAGTTTGCCAATATCCACAAATTTCCGAATTAGATATTAATCCATTAATTGCTACAGCTGAAGAAATCACGGCAGTTGATGTGAGAATTAGAATTGAGAAGTAATGGGAAATGTTTTTGAAGAGATTATCGAGCTAAAACGAGATAAGAATGCAATTATTTTAAGTCATTTTTATCAGGATGAAAAAATTCAAATGATTGCCGATTTCATTGGTGATTCTTTGGAGTTATCCAGAAAAGCAGCTGTAATAGATAAAGACATTATCGTTTTTTGCGGTGTGCATTTTATGGCTGAAACTGCGAAATTGCTCAATCCAACGAAAAAAGTACTATTACCAGATTTAAATGCTGGTTGTTCATTAGCAGATAATTGTTCCGCGACTGAACTATTAGCATTCAAATTAAAAAATCCTCAATATAAAATAGTGACTTATATTAATTGTTCAGCTGAAGTAAAAGCATTAAGTGATGTTGTCTGTACAAGTTCAAATGCAAAGCAAATAATCGAATCATTTCCAATTAATCAGCAAATATTATTTGCTCCGGATAGAAATCTAGGTGCCTATCTACAAACACAGGTGTCTCATGACCTTGAAATCTGGGATGGTGCTTGCATCGTACATGAAGCATTTTCCATTCAGAAAATAATAGATATTCGTCTAAAATTTCCTGAAGCCCTGATATTAGCACATCCAGAGTCGGAATCTTCGATTCTAAAACTAGCTCAATTTATAGGTTCAACTAGTCAAATGATCAGGTTCGTTACAGAGCATCCAAAAGAGACATTCATCGTTGCAACTGAAGCTGGTATATTATTAAAAATGAAAGAACTCGCACCACATGCGACTATTATACCAGCACCAGTATATGAAGACAATACTTGTGCTTGTAGTGAATGTGCTTATATGAAAGTTAACACTTTGGAAAAAGTTCGAGATTGTTTGTTAAACGAATCACCTGAAATTGTAATTGATTCTAACATAGCAGAACTGGCTCGTAAACCTATTGACAAAATGCTAACATTATCCATATGAAGACAGATATCTTAATTATCGGTTCAGGAATAGCTGGTCTAAATACAGCATGCCAAATTGCCAATTTAAGGCCTGAATTAAACATTGTTATAGCCACAAAAACAACACTAGAAAATTCGAATTCAGCTAAAGCTCAAGGTGGTGTTGCAATACCTCTCAATAATCCACAGAGTCTGCACAAACATATTTTAGACACGTACTTGGCTGGAGACAAATACGCTGACCCAAAGCTTATTGAAAATATATTGAAACATGCTCCAGATGTACTGGAAGATATCAAATTATATAATTTACAATTCGATCAAAAGAGCGACGGTTCATTAGACCGTACAATTGAAGGAGGTCATTCAGAAAAAAGAATTGTTCATGTAAAAGACTTCACAGGAAGGGCCATTATTACCGCAATGATAAAAAAGCTGAAAAGTTTCAAAAATATCACCGTTCTTGAAAATTCTGTTGCCCAACACCTCTTAAATGATGAAAATTCCAAACATTCTATTAGATGTGTGGGATCCACCTTTGTATCAGCGATTACAGGAGAAGCTCAAAAAATCTATGCATCAGCAACAATATTAGCTACCGGAGGAATCGGATCATTATTCAAATCTTCCACCAATATTGATGGCAGCAACGGTGATGGTCTTTTCTTAGCTCATGAAATAGGAGCGAAATTATCGTCTCTTGAGTTCGTACAGTTTCATCCAACAGGCCTCGACGTCCATAAAAAATGTACTCCATTAATCACGGAGGCTCTTAGAGGTGAAGGAGCATTTTTAGTGAATGACAAAAACGAAAGGTTTATGTCAAAATACGACTTCCGGTTGGAATTAGCACCGAGAGACATTGTTTCAAGAGCAATTATTTTTGAATTAATGAACCAAGAGAAAGGACAAGTTTATCTCGATGCAAGGCACATTGACGAAGAGAAGTTACGAAATCGATTTCCTGAAATTTATAAATTATGTTTGGATGCTAACATCAATCCAAAAACAGAAAAAATCCCTGTGATTCCTGTTCAACATTATCATTGTGGAGGCATAG
>SBGQ01000075.1 GCA_006226965.1 bacterium
AAGCCAAGCCGCTTCGCTTCCTGCTTTTGTGAATCATGTCGAAGTCCAAGTGTCTTGTTGAGCTGTGCTCAATTCCCTCCACCACAATGATGCGCGATTAAAAAAGAGGAGAGTATTAAGTTCGAACAGAAGAATAACGCAGCAATGAAAGTACACGTCATTGCTGCGTAAGCAGTAATCTATGAAGCACAAATCAATGCCTTTAGCGCAGCGTACTTTCCTAAATTTAACTTTCATCCTGACAAAAGTCAGGATCTGTGAAGCACCTGCAAATGTCTTTAGCGAAGCGTACATCCCAAACCCAGTACACGTCATTGCTGCGTAAGCAGAAATCTATGAAGCACAAACCAACGCCTTTAACGAAGCATAAATCCCAAACTCGGTAAACGTCATTGCTGAGCAAGCAGCAATCTGTGAAGCACAAACCAACGCCATTAGCGTAGCGTACATCCTAAATTCGCTAACTTTCATCCTGACGAAAGTCAGGATCTGTGAAGCACCTGCAAATGTCTTTAGCGCAGCGTACTTTCAAAACTCGGTACACGTCATTGCTGCGCAAGCAGCAATCTATGAAGCACAAACCAACGACTTTAGCGAAGCATAAATCCCAAACTCGGTAAACGTCATTGCAGCGCAAGCAGTAATCTGTGAAGCACCTGCAAATGTCTTTAGCGAAGCGTACTTCCAAAACCCGGTACACGTCATTGCTGCGCAAGCAGCAATCTGTGAAGCACAATTCAACGCCTTTAGCGCAGCGTAAACAGCCAAAACTCCGCAATCTATGAAACAACAGCCAACTATTTTTTTCCCGTTAACAGAAAAACAGGATAATCACCTTGTGGCTTATGAACCACACTTGCTGTTTGAATTTTTAAGTCCGTAAAGCCGGCATTTTTCGCATAAGCCATAAATGTATCCCTGTCGAATCCCAGATGATGCACACCTGTATCTTCAGTGTGAAAAGAGCCGTCTTCTTTATCAATGTCCGCGATGGCGATGTGACCGTTATCCTTAAGCATCCCATAAAATTGATTAAATAAAAGCTGAGGCTGTTCAATATGATGAATCGTCATGGAAGACATAATCACATCAAACTGCTCATCGAGCGACTCTTTCGTTAAATCCATTTCCCGAATCTGAACTTCGCAATCAAACTCAGCTAATTTCGAGCGCAAGACCTCGGTCATGGCAGGAGAGACATCCACGGCTGTAATCTTTTTTACGAATGGCGCAATCTGAGAAAGCAATAATCCGGTTCCTGAGCCAAAATCAAGAACGTGCATAGTAGGAGAGATGGACAGTTCCTTTAAAATCGTTTGAGCAATCTGTACCACATTCTGAACACGAGAGGGAAGATGATCGTACTCTCCGGCTTTTTGAGCAAAATAGTCTTTAGGGTTTGATGTCTGCATGATGGATTCTGTTGATTAATGAAAAGATAACTTACACAATTCAGTTAAATCAAATGAAATCCATCAAAGGTTCAACGTTTTTTCTGCTTAAATCAAGCAATTCAGCTTTGTTCGTGGGTTTTGCCATAGATCTTACGTATATCTTTTAGATGTTTGTGAATGTGATTTGAAACAACTTCTAAATGCTCAGTTTTTGAATAATCCCTTGAACCCTTTTTATATGGAATCATATTGATTTTGTCATCAAATATGAACGCTTCAATTGTGTCCTGAGCATTTTTAAGCCGTTCGATTAGGTTTTCAATGGATTCGTTTTTTGTCGTTTCAACACTTTGTTTGTTGACTTCTGACAGACTCCCTTTTAACGGGTTGGGTTTATTGCCTTTGCCTAAGTCCGAAATATTCTTTGCAAAACTCTCGTGCCAAAAAGTTATATGTCCAAGAATGTCCTTTGCATTCCAGAATTCGTAAACCATTACAGAATAGTCAAGTCCTTGCTCGAAAAAAGTAATAAGCTGTTCGAGTTCATTCCTTAGAATTCTACCGTTATTTTCTATACGATTTTGTCTGTCTGCCATTTCTTTTTAATGAGATCTAAGGCTTTGCGTATTTGACTTGTGTCGGCTTTCGAAGCACTTTCTTGTCGGCATTCAACAAACTAACTTAAAAGCACAAAACTTGAATTTACCAATACACCTGTTATTGCCACATACACGATTTTAGGTGTTGGCGTTCTGTTCTTTATATTCTGCTACTTGTTCCAATAATTCCATAGATTTCATTAATGGTGTCCACTCTTTTCCTCTAAAAATAAGTTGGAACCACCGTTTCTTTCTGTTCTCGTATTTGATATTGAAGAATAGCCAAATAGCAATGAAAGTAAATGAAAGAGTAAAAAACAATGTCACTATCCATTGCAAAATACTCCAGTCTGTTAGCATAGTTTCGTTCCACCAAAAAGTTGTCCAAACAGGAAGTTGAAGAAAGAGGATACGAGTTACCCAAAGCGTTGTTATTTTCAGCCTTGCTAATTGCTCTTGTGTCTTAATTATTGGGTCTGTTATATCTAGTTGAAAAATTGTGATTAGCTGATAGATATAAATAAACAATGCTATAGCAGTAAGCCCAACCTGAATAGATGCCGAAAACAGAAAGAACTTATTTGCTTCGGAAAATGAGTTTAAGTAAATAGAACTTAAAGACATTCCCCCAATACAAACCCACAAAACACCTACCAATAGAGCGAAAATTTTAGAGGGCTTCATTGAACCTAATAGATTATGAGCCTTAATTCGGGTTATATCTTCCGTGTTTTTCTTGTTTATCACAAAACTTTCTTCCAATTTTTCATTGGTGGTTTGCCAAAGTTTTTTTAATTCCAATTCGTTCATATCTATGTGATTATAATTGTGAAAACCGTGCTTTTAATTTGTCTTTGATACGTCCTATTTTTGTTCCAACATTGCTTACTGAAATACCTAATATCTCAGCAATTTCAATATGGTTTTTTTCTTCTAGGTAAAGTATCATAAGGGCCTTGTCAATTTCTTTTAATTCACTGATAAATTGCTCCAATAAATTTAGGTGAGTTTCCTTATCCGATTTATCTTCAATTAAAGCATCTACAGTTTGCTCATTCATCTCGGTATATATCTTTGTTCTTTTTGAACTTTTGCGATAAAATGATATTGCAACATTCAGTGAAATACGATACATCCAAGTTGAAATTTTATATTGGTCATTGTACTTGTGAATAGACTGCCAAATCTGAATCATCATTTCTTGTATTAGGTCTTGTCGGTCTTCTTCATTTTGGCAGTATGCACGGGCAACCTTGAATAAAATACCTTTGTGTTGTTCAATTACAACCTCAAATATTTTTTTTTGCCTGTCCTGATTTACCATTTCTTCAATTCATTTTATGTATAAAAAGACCCATTCCTAGCAAAAATGAATAACTCTGCGTTGGAGTATTATTGCCATTTTCAAAAACCCGACTAAAATTGTATTGAGAACTAATAGAAAAAGAGGTTCCTAATGTACGATTTAGTTGAATTTTGCGAGAAGAAAATTTTATATAAGTACCAATTTGAAACGGATTTAGCTGTGGTAGATTTTTTTCAGTAAAAACAGTGTACTCCTTTGAATTTATAGTCAATAAAAACTGAGATTCACTGTATATCATATACCCAAATTTTACACCTGTTTCATATTCGAAACATCGTTGCTTTTTATTGTATTGAGTAGTGTAAATAAGGCCTAAAGGAATTTCAATGAACATTTTTTGTAAGTAACTATATTGGTAATTGGAATTGCTGCTAAAATCTTGAAATTCAGTTTTGTCTCCATTTGCAACAATCTTCTTATTTAAGCCGAAATTCTGTGATGATACACCAATACCTAGTCTAAAAATGAAGGACTTTCTCTGAAAATCTACATAATTATAGAAGCTGCCACTAATGGATTTTATACTCTGAAAGGGTTGATTTTTAGAAATGTTTGTGTTAGTTAAGTGATTTGAGCCTAACTGCAACTCCCAGCTCATCGGATATTTAATACTATTGGTTTGACTAAATGCTTTGCCTTGTAAATAAAGACAAAAGACAATAAGCGTGCATGTTTTTAATGATTTCATAATTAAAACTCTATTCTTTCATTAAACCACTTAGTGATATATTCGAAAGACTCCTTACGATGTCTTACACCATTATGGGAAGCTCTTTCAATTATCTGTATTTCTCCCTTACTATTTTTCAAAACTGCTTCTTTTGTAGCTATTGATGAAAAAGCTTCGTCTTCGCTGCCTATTAAAACAAGCATTGGTTTATCAACTGCTTTCAGCCCTGCCACATAGTCATCAGGTGTAGAGCTTTTATTTGCTCGGTAGCTATACTTTCTCAAAGGAACAACATCAGGCAAATTGAAAAACAGCACAGGTAAACTGTCGTAATTGTGATTGCCAATTTCATTGAGCAAAGTCAAACCAATGATTCGCTCTATATGAATTTTCATAAAAGGTTCTTCAGTTTTGTTTTCGGGGGTTTGCCCTTGCGAAAATGCAGGTGAATTATGTCCGATAAGAGGTGCGAAAAGTAAGAAACCGTCAGGTTGATCGTATTGCTTTTCCATGGCATAGCGTAGAGCAATACCGCCACCCATAGAATGTCCTGCAATAATTATTTTTCCATTGGGTTTCTCTTTGCGGATTTCTTTAATGATGTCTGCCAAATCATCAACATATTGATTGATATAATCAACGTCTCCTATATTACCTTCTGATTGCCCGTGTCCTCTTAAATCAATAGCGTAAACTTCCGCTTGAGTCGCTTCTTGAAGTAATCCTGCTGTTTTGTTGTACATATAAGCACTGCTTGCCACTCCGTGGATAAGAATGATGGTATTCTCAGATTGTTTGGCAAACCTGTACGCAAAGATTTTTTTATCATCACGAACAGTAAAAAATCGGGTTTCTGATTTATAAACCTGCTCAAATCCCATTTCTGCAATTAATGCCGGGGCTGGGTTGATTGGTTGGACTGCCGGGTTAAAAGTGGGCTCTGAAGTATGTATAAGTTTAGTAGCTTCAATTGTCAAGCTGTCTTTGTTGCCACCGAAATATAAATCCAACATACTTTGAGCGGAAACAGAAGCACTTCCTAAGAATAGGAGGGTTAGAAAAGCATAAATTTTTAAAATCTTCATGTTGCGATTTTTTTACGTGAAACTTGTTTAATCAATTATTCGCAAGTCCTTTCAAAAAATCACAGTTTTCAAAAATCTTTTTTTATTGCTTCAAGTTGACAGATGGGAATGTTTAATTATAGGCACCTTGTTTTTATTGTCGCGGTCTTTATTTTGGCTTGTGCCTAACGGTCACTTGTAAGTTGTCGTTGCGGATTTCGGAGCTCGTTCCTGTCCGGCAGGACGGAACGATGTTGCGAGAATCCAGCGACCGACGCACCACAAACCCCGCAATGCAATTTACAATTTGTTACCAACCGTTTTTTATTTCTTTTTTTTATATAATTTCTCATTCCAATAATTAACA
>SBGQ01000122.1 GCA_006226965.1 bacterium
GCGCCGATGGTACTGCCTTCAAGCGGAAGAGTAGGTCGTCGCCTCATCAGTTTTTTTACACCCCTAAGCCTTGTTCATAACAAGGCTTTTTTTTTATCACCTATATCTAGAATTGTCTATCTATATATTTACACCATGAAAAAGATAGTTGCATTAACTGGTTCTGGAATAAGTAAAGAAAGTGGTTTATCAACTTTCAGAGATCATGATGGTTTATGGGAAGGGTATAATGTTCATGAAGTTGCTTCAATTGATGGTTGGTATGCAAATCCTCAAAAAGTTTTAGATTTTTATAATCAAAGACGTATACAGGCATTTAATGCACAACCTAATCGTGCACATTCAGAACTTGCAAAAATTGAATCTGAATATGAAGTGTGTATTATCACTCAAAATGTAGATGATTTACATGAAAAGGCAGGCTCAACACATGTTATTCATTTACATGGTTCTTTATTTGAGGCTTACCCAGAAAATCATCCCACTGAAATCATACATATTGGAGATAAAGAAATTCATTTTGGTGATAAGGCCGAGAATGGATTTCAGCTTAGACCTAATATAGTATGGTTTGGCGAAATGGTACCAAAAATGGAAGAGGCTATATTTGAAGTTTTATCAGCTGATGTATTTGTAGTAATCGGTACATCATTATTAGTTTATCCTGCTGCAAGTTTATTACACTATGTTCAAAAGAAAGTACCTGTTTATATAGTAGATCCTGTAATACCGCCCGTAGCTGAGAGAAATAGTTCCTTTATCTTTATCCAAGAAGATGCATCAATCGGAGTGCCGATTTTTATTGACCAATTAAGAAATGAAGTAAAATGAAAGAAGTAGAAATAATTAAGTATTTACTCCCGTATTTGAATATTCAAGAATCAACTTTATTACCGGGCTTAAAAATAAATGAAGACGCACAAGCTTTGATATATGGCTTATCAATAGATGAGTTAAAAGCTAAGTATGATGAGTATGCAGCTAATGCAAAAGGTGCTGCCTTTGAATTATTGAAATCAGAAGAATTCAATCAACAATTAAATAGAATTCCTTTTAGAGATGAGGACAAAATTGTAGTTATTGGTGATAATTCCGCTGATGAAAAAGGCGGTTGGGCTCAAATTCTACAAGATGTATACAACTTTGGTACTGATAATGAAATAAAAGTTGTTAACAGAGCTGCTTCAGGTAAGACTAGTACAGAGATTTTAAAAGATTTAGGACAAACTGTACTTGCTGAAGAGCCTGATTGGGTAATTGTAAGTATGGGTACTTGGGATGCATTCAGACCAAATTATGCTAGTGACCGTCCTTTAGTTTCGTTAACAGACTTCTGGGAAAATATTAATTCGATAACAGTTGCTATAAAAAGTTTAGAGACTAGAAATCCTATCATTTGGTTAAGTCCGTCACTTGTGGTGGAATCTATTGCAAATGATTATCCATTCTTCAATGGAACTTTATCGAATGCAGAAATACGAGCCTATCAAGAAGTAATCAGAGACAAAGATGGAATCATTATAGATCCCTATTTTACTCGTTTCGGTGAAGAACTTGCAGCTTGGCAATTTGCTAATGACGGAGTTCATTTTTCGACGACCGGTAATATAGAAACAGTAAAAACCCTAGTTGAAACATTATCACGTTTTGAAAATAAAAAAGGCTCTTAAAGAGCCTTTTTTATTTTAGTAAATGACGTGTGTTTGCTTAGAAACTAATCTTTGCATGAGTAAAAGTTACAGAAGGAGTCCAGTTTATTTGTCCGCCTTGAACGTAGTTAACTGTTGAAGGCGCTATTAAACCTATATTTAAACCATTAGAATGATACTGCATAAAGCCATTAACAGAGTTACTGCTCATGTAAGAACCACTACCGTAACCGGAGTCGCTACCGCCGCCGGCAACATTTATAAAGAAGGTTTCTGCTAAACCGAAAGCAAAACCAGCCCAAGCACCATAACCGCCTCCTACTTTTATTCCTTCTAGAATATCCTGATTGCCGATTAAACTAATCGCAAAGCCGACAATTGAACCAGTAGCCGCACCATAAAATGTATCCATAGCTATAACTTGGCCAGTAGTTGAAGCAGAAGTTAAATAGCCGTCGATATAACCGGAACTGTAAGAAACATCATAAATACCTAAGCCTAAGCCTACTAAAGTTCCTCCTCCAAAACCAACTCGAACAGCGCCCCAATCGTCAGTACCGGAAATGAGCATTGTTGCAGCTCCTAGTGTAGTACCGGTTGCCGCACCCATAATGGTGTTTGTACCTATAATTTTAAAAGCTTGTGCTTGAAGTCCTGTAATCATTCCAAAAACTAACAAAGCTGAAAAAAGTAGTTTACGCATAGTTGAAAAGTTTAAATTTTTTAAATGAATTGCCCAAGAATAAGAAATTTCAATGTTTTAACCATTATTTGGGTTGCTTTTTGAAACAGGAACTATTTTTCCACTCATAAATTGCCCTGAATTAACAGCAAATTGGTAAATAAATTCGGCCATGTCAATGGCCTGTACGGGAGCTTTATATCCAGGAAATGCTTGATCTAACATTTCTGTTTGCACTGCTCCAAGACATAAAGCATTAACATGAATATTTTGTTTCTGAAATTCAACATCTAAACATTCTGAAAGAATTGCTAATGCACCTTTCGTCGAAGAATAGGCAGAAAGTCCCGGAAATTTCACACTTCCTTGAAAGCCACCCATGCTAGAAATATTTACAATATGCGCATAATCTGAAAGATGATTTTTTAAAGCTCTGATTAATCGAACTGGTGCCAATAAATTCGTTTGAATCTGAATTTCCCAATCTTGGTCGGATTGCTCCCAAAAAGATTTGTTTATCAGAACGCCGGCATTATTAATGAGTACATCAACTAGAGAATTATCCAGAGTAGCAACAAAATGTGAAACAGCATTTTTATCAGTTAAATCACAATTAACTGGGTAGATAGTTGGATTTGTTAGAGATAGGATTTTTAGTTGTTCTATATTCCGAGAAAGTGCAAAAACGCGAAATCCAAAGGATGCAAATGTTTTTGCCAATTCTAATCCGATGCCTTTTCCTGCACCTGTTATGACTACAGTTTTCAAAATCAAATGTTTAGTTATAAAAAAGCCATTAGTCAATTTGACCAATGGCTAAAATAGGGGGAAAGACAGCTATTTTGCTAAAATCATACTCAAACCGCCGGAAATTACATTATGATAAGTTTCGTTGATGGAACGCAATTCTAGTAATTCAGTATGCAAAATCTCAATGAGTTTGTCTTCGATTTGATTAGTCATCAGAATTTCTAAAATCTCCCAACGAAGCAACCATTCTTTTTTAAAGTGTGTTGATAATTGTTCATAAACCATATACAATCCATCCATCTTTATATGACCCGATTCACGCATTTCTCTGATATAGGTATATAGTTTAAAGAGATGTTTTTGCTCGTCAGTATGAACAATTTTTATTGCTTTCTTTTCTGATTTGGGCGGATATACATTGAAATGTTCTTTATCGGCACTTCCTGAGTAAGCCGAAACGACCTCAGAACCAATTACCATGTCGAATTGTCCCCAGGTAGGGTTAAACAATAGTTCATCGTTCCATGTAACGGTACAATTTGAAAAACTAATCAGCATTATTTGACGCTCATTGTTATAGATAATTTCACGAATGGTACCGGAAACATGAATTTCACTTTCGAAAATCAAGTTCACGTTATTATTCTCAACCAAACCAAGACGAAGAACTTCTGAATCTGAAAGTTGATTGATGGACTTTCCTAAATCTTTTAGCTTCCCGATTGGACTACTGAATCCATCATGATGATACTCAATACCATGACCGTTTAATTGATTGTCTTGATAAGCTAATGCTGTATTTCCTACCGTTTTAATGAAGGCGATATTTCCATTTGAATCCGTTTTAATATCGCTTACCATCCCACTAACTTGAATTCCGCTATCTAAAACATAAGTTCCAACTTGACGCGATTTCTGAATTTGCTTTAAAGATTCTAATCCGCCTTTTCGGAAGCACATAGTATCAGCATAGGCTTCCAAAACTTCTGTTAAATGTTCAAAATCGCGTGCGACAAATAATTGAGGCTGCATGTTCGTGATATCGTATGCGTAATTCACACAATCAGTAGAAAGCGGAATTTTTTTAACAACATCGTCCATGCAATGTTTAGATTCTCCCACAGATGACAATAATCCGGCGCCAAAAATTTTAAAAGATTCCGGAGTGCCTAATAAACCGTATTCAACAGTCCACCAATGCATTCTAGATAATAAATTCGATTCAGACGGGTCGTTATTCGAATTCATTTTTTCGTCTAAATCTTTTTCAGCGCGTTTGATTTCCTCTTCCGGTGTTTCCGGGTATTCTTTAATGATGGATAGATATCGGATGGCTTCATAAATCTCGTAATCCTCTTTCGAGAACACGGATTTCATTCCATATTCACCAAATTTGCGTAAATATTCACTGTATTCTATGTTGGCAATAATAGGTGCATGACCGGCAGCTTCATGTACAATATCCGGAGCCGGTGTGTACAATACATTGTTGATGTTTCTCATTTCCGCGGATACCACCAGAATTTTAAGTGCTTGAAATTCCATAAATGCAGCGGGCGGAACAAAACCGTCAACAACAACTGCCTTCCAGCCGATTTTCCCTAAACAGTCATTCATCTCTATAATATTCGGGATTTTCTCGAGCGTGATACCTGTTTGAACCAATCCGTTCATGTAAGCTTGATGCGCTTTATCCTGCAAAAATGAAACATTACGATGCATGATATATCGCCATACGGCATGGTCTTGTGGGGTGTACATATCGTAATCTTGCTCAACAACAAACTGACGCAAATAGGAAGGGATAGATTGAATGATTTCTTCTTGAGTTGTAAACACCATAAGTACCAAATAATTGAATGTGTAAGCGCTTTTCCGTTTAAAAATAAGCTATTTAAAAAGTCTTTCAAATGAACTGAGCTGGCATAAATTGATAATAATTATTAAAAGTAAAAGACCGTTGGCTGGTTTTCACGGTGATCTGATGTTTGTTTCAGTATTCAGTATTCAGTATTCAGTATTCAGTATTCAGTATTCAGTATTCTTCTTGTGTTGACATCAATGTATTATGTTTTATGAGTACCGAATCCCGGATGTGTTCGGCACCCGGCTCCCAAACCCTCTTCTGTTCACATTCTGCGAAATGGAATTGCAACAAAAAAGTAGACAGTGAATTATGCGACATTTCGTTGGTTTGTTTTTGTTTTTTCTTTTGGGGTTTGGTAGTCCAAACTGGA
>SBGQ01000028.1 GCA_006226965.1 bacterium
GCCATTTGTTTAAATGCTTGATTATACGTTGTCATAAGTTCAATGTAATGAGTATTCGCATGAATAACTGTCCACTAAAAGGTAGCAAGTTCACACCTTGTCACTCCCGTGCATACGGGAGTCTCATGTTACGTGGGGTTTTGCAGAATCCATAAGTGTTAATCATTCGCAAATTGTATGAGATTCCCTCATCCGAGGGAATGACGATTGGAACAAATATCCTTATAGAAAAAACGAGTAAAAAACATCTTTCAATTTTGAGTTAGAGAAATTCACAGAACGTGAACAGAAGAGGGTTTGGGAAATGTAAAACATGCACGTCATGCCTGCGAAGCAGGCATCTCCGCCCATTTGAAAACCTTTTCGAACGAATGAGAGGCTTCATCCTGCGTAGCGAGCCTAAAATCCATATAAAGGCCAACCCCATATGTACAGGAGTGAAAAACAACACTAACCTATAACCAACTCTTACAAAAATTACTCACTAAAGGAATGATTCTCCTCTCTAATCCGTTTGAGCACATCAAAAGAGGATAATCACCAATCATCTAAACATGTCATCTACAAAATCATTTGCTGAGCTTAACAAAAAAGCAATATCTACCCTTCTAATACTGCTCGGACTCGTTTTTTTTTCTCTACCATTATCAGCCCAAAACAAAGGTGTGATTCTGGGAAAAATCATTGATAAAAACACACAAGAACCACTAATTGGCGTTTCTATTTTATTGCAAAACACCAATCCTTTAATTGGAACAACAAGCGATGCTAACGGCCGATTTAAAATCGAAGCACCTGTTGGAAGCTACAACGTGCAAGCAAGCTATGTGGGCTACATCACCGAGACAAAATTCAATATTGTACTCACATCAGGTAACGCAACTACACTAAATTTTGAACTAGCAGAAGACCGCTTTCAACTTGATGAAGTTAAAGTTGTAGCCGATCGACGCGTTTCCATCGCAACCTTAGAAACACCGCTTTCGATTCAACGCTTAACAACTGAAGAAATTCGCTCCAACCCCGGTGGAAACTTCGATATTTCTCGTGTGATTCAAGCACTTCCGGGCGTTGGTTCAACGGCAGGTTCTGTGGGCGGTTTCCGAAACGATATCATCATTCGTGGGGGCGCACCGAACGAAAACGTGTACTATTTGGACGGTATCGAAATTCCGGTTATCAATCATTTTAGCACACAAGGTAGTGCCGGCGGACCTCAAGGTATTCTTAATGTTTCGTTTATCGAAGATGTAACGCTTTCCACTTCCGCTTTTGATGCCCGATATGATAACGCATTGGCTTCTGTTCTCAGCTTTAAGCAACGTGAAGGAAACACCGAGCGTTTTCAAGGAAATTTTCGATTAAGTGCTTCCGAAGTAGCCTTAACCACTGAAGGCCCGGCCGGAGAAAACACATCCTACATCGCTTCGGTTCGTCGTTCCTACTTACAGTTTTTATTTGAAGCCATCGATTTACCGATTCGCCCCAATTATTGGGATTTTCAAACCAAAGTAAGTCATCAAATTGATGAAAATACCTCGCTAAATTTTATTGGAGTGGGTGCAATTGATGACTTTGCCTTCGCTGAGCCTCGCGAAACTACATTAGAAAAAGAATATGTGTTGCGCTCAAATCCAAGTATCAATCAGTGGAGCTATACGGGTGGCGTTTCACTAAAACGATTAATTGACCAAGGATATTGGACATTAGCCCTTAGCCGAAATGAGCTCGATAATCGTCTCGATCAGTTTGAAGACCGACAAATTGGCGATGAATCTCGCCGTACGTTAAAGTTAGAATCACGCGAAACCGAGAATAAAGTACGTTTTGAATACAATAAATACTTCGGTAAATGGAGCCTTTCAGCCGGCGTAATGAGTCAATATGTGCAATTCACGAATAATTTTTTTAATCGTTTACGTCAAGAAATTCGTGATGGTAACGGGAACATCATCCAACCTGAAGTTACACTCACCTACAATACCGAGCTCGACTTCTTCCGATATGGTGGATTTGCTCAGCTTTCCGGAACAGTTTTAGATAATCGTTTGGGCGTATCTTTTGGACTTCGTACAGATATGAACTCGTTCACCAACGAAGGTAACAATCTAATAGAAACCCTCTCTCCACGCCTTTCAATTTCCTACATTTTAGCCGAAAAATGGAATCTAAACGCCTCAGTTGGACGCTACTACAAAATCCCGATTTACACCACCTTGGGTTATCAGGAAAACGGCGAATATGTAAACCGTTCTAATACATATCTCGGCTCTGATCACTATGTGGCTGGCTTGGAATATTTGCCTTTCCGTGGTACACGCTTTACCATTGAAGGCTTTTGGAAGAACTACTTTAATTATCCAATAAGTGTGCGTGATGGTATTTCATTAGCGAATTTTGGTGGTAATTTTGGCTCAATCGGAAATGAACGCGTGAGTTCAAATGGTGATGGGCGTGCGTATGGCACTGAATTTTTATTCCAACAGAAACTCATAAAAGATATTTTTGCCACATTCTCTTACACGTATGTAACGAGTGAATTTTCTGGAGCTGATGGCATTTTGATTCCTTCTAGCTGGGATTCTCGACATTTGATTTCTGCGATTTTCGGATGGAAAATTGGAAAAACATGGGAGCTTGGACTCAAATATCGGTATGCAAGCGGCGCTCCATATACTCCATTTGATGATGTGGCTTCTCAGCGAAATTATGCTTCCTTAGGCGTTGGAGTTCTTGATTATACACAATTGAATGCCTTGCGCTTAGGTGGATTTCAGCAGTTGGATTTACGAATCGACAAGAAGTGGAATTTTAAAAAAGCAACCTTTGATTTATTCCTTGATGTAACAAACGTGTTTGGCGCTGTAAATCCAGCATATCCGCAATATACCTTCCAACGTACCGAGGATAATTCGGGATTTGCTACAACGGATGGTCAGCCACTTCGCGCTGATGGTTCAAACGCGATTCCTGTGATTTTGGATAACTCTAGCGCAACGGTATTGCCAACCTTTGGCTTTGTGATTGAGTTTTAAGCTGATTCATGGTATTTCATAAAAAGTAAAATGGAGTGACTTTCGTTATGCCGTTGAAAAACGGCATAACGAAACTTGCAAACAGGTAACCATCTATAATGTCTTATTAAAAAAATCAAAAAAAAAGACATCAAACCGATTTAACCTCGCGGTATTTCAAAGCAATAACCCTTCCGCTGACCTGGCTAGGCATCATTTCAGAAGAAGTAAGCCATGTCGGACTTCCCGAGTCGCTCACATACAGCAATGGGATAATGGAATATTCAGATTGAGAAAGTAAGCTTGAAAAGGATTGATCCCTCGATAATTTCATGGTAGTAAATTGCCCGTCGCGTAGTAGAACATCTGTAATAAGTTTACAACTCAGTACTTTATTACCCAGAATTTCACCGCCTAAATTCGAATTATCAAGTTTTGATTTCATACCCTCGGTTGTTTTTGCAACCTGAAAAACGTGAGTCTTCCCAAAAATTTCAGAAAACTTGATACAGGCAAGTGCATTAACCTCATCGTTTGGCGTAAGTGCGACTAAATGACCGATTCCATCCAGATTAAGCTCATCCAAATTAAATTCGCTCAAGATATTACCGTGATACGTTTTAAACCCGTAGGCTTTTGCTTTGCTGATATTCAAAGAGTTGCTGTCAGCAATCATAACATCAAAACCTGCTTTTTTAACCAATAATGCCAAATCTAAGGCCCAACGGTGTCCTCCAACAAACAAGGTTCCGGTTGGTACTTTTTGAGCCAAACCTAGTTTCCGAGCTAATGGCGAAGCGGATAAACCGTAAATAGCAACGCTACCGATAATCACAACAAAAATATAGGGAACCAATAAAGCCGCAGATTCATAACCGGGAATTTCACTCAAACGAATAGAAAAAAGTGAGGTAACGGCTGCAGCCACAATCCCGCGAGGAGCCATAGCGCTCACAAACAACTTCTCTTTCCAGCTCAATCCTGTTTTTATAGTTGATAGAAATACAGAAAGCGGACGAATTAAGATGATGGAAGCGCCTAAGAACGCAAGAGAATTCCAGTTCAGAACTTGGAGGGATTCCAGATTAATACGAGATGCGAGTAAGATAAAAAGTGATGCAATTAGAATAACACGCAGATTTTCTTTGAATTCCAGAATTTGTTTAAGCTCTACCTTTTTCTGATTGGCGAGGATGATACCCATCAATGTAACAGCCCATAAACCGGATTCACTTTGTAGAATATTAGAAAACTCAAAAGCCCCTATTACAATGGCCAAACTCACCGGATTTTGAAGAAACTCAGGCATTAAGTTGCGTTTTATCATTATGATAAGAGTGTAAGCACCGGCCGCGCCTACTAAAGAGCCAAAAATAACGGTTTTAGAAACACCGGCAAGAATTACTCCAACTCCCGAACCAATTCCCCCGCTTAATAAAACCTCGAAGACAATCACCGCAAACATGGCACCGATAGGGTCGTTTACAATGCCTTCCCATTTTAAGATAGCGCCAACTTGGCCGGATGGACGTACTTGTCGCAGAAGAGGGATGATAACGGTTGGGCCTGTAACAATGAGGATAGCTCCGAACAAAATGGCTAAATCCCAATCCAGTTCGAGGATATAGTGCGCCGCCAATCCTGATAATACCCATGTGATGACAATGGCGATGGAAATCAAATTTCGGACAACGTTTGTAATGCCTTTTATTTCGGAAAAACGCAGTGATAAACCACCTTCAAACAGAATAATGGCTACAGATAATGAAACAATTGGGAATAAGGTGTTGCCAAATAAAGCATCCGCATTAACCCAATTTAACCCGGGTCCGATGAGTAATCCCGCAATCAAAAGCAATAAAATAGAAGGTAATTTGGTTTTCCATGCAATCCATTGAGCGCCAATACCTATAACAATTACCAACGTAAGTCCGAGTGCAATATGCTCAGTCATCTAAGAGGGGTTAGTTTTATAATCAGACAGAACCGTGAATTTAAGGTCTAAAAGCTTATTCACCAAGAAATTAATTTCGATTTTCGATTGATGAAGTTCTAGGATTATCGAAAATAAAATGAGAGATCTGCAATTGCCATTTAAAGAGTGTAGTCATTCCCAAGCATTCGTGGATACCCTATCGTTTAGGAGTTTGACTAGAAATGATTTATGATATTCATCATAAATGGCATGAGTACCTATTTATTTAGGATTGAAGTAATTAATAACTAGTATTGCTGGTAATTATAAACGTTATATATACGTTATTTATACGTTACTCATACGTTTCATTACATATAAATA